>NZ_JBTNDJ010000010.1:0-105062 GCF_054511055.1 Arthrobacter melezitosi | reverse complement strand
TTCGTGGTTGGGGGGACGCCGGCATTTTGGTGGGTCGCTTAGAGGCAGATGCCCTGTGGCAGTAGCCAGGAAGGCCAGCAGGATCAGCAGCAGGACGAGCACGCCCTGCCACTGCGCCGCGCGCCGGGTACGCAGCGGCTTCACCGGCCGCTGCGCGGCGCGCGCCTGCCTGCGCTGCTGTGACCGGCTTGCCGGCACGGGAGCCTGCGCCGGCTGGAACGGCGCGGGATGGTGCTGCGGACTGACGGCAGGCGGCGGTGCGTGGTGGGGGCGGAGCGCCCGGCCCAGGACGCGGGTGGCCGTGTCGTCGTCGGACCCGGCCGGCCGGCCCCGCGGCTCCGGGGGGAAAATCCTCGTGGTGGGGCTGTCGGCTCCCCGGCCCGGCGGCAGCACTCCGGTCGGTCCGCCCGCCTGGCTGGGAGGAACCGCAGCCGCTCCGGACCCCAGTCCGCTGATCACCTCGGTGGGGTTGCCGGAGGCTCCGCCGATGACCTCCGTGGGGTTGGCGGAATGTGCTGTGCCGATCACCTCGGTGGGGTTGCCGGAGGCACCGCCGATGACCTCGGTGGGGTTGGCGGAATGTGCTGTGCCGATCACCTCGGTGGGGTTGCCGGAGGCGCCGCCGATCGCCTCGGTGGGGTTGGCCGAATGCGCTCCGCCGAGGACCTCGGTGAGGCTGCGGTGGACCCCGGGCACCTCGGTGGAGTGCCCCGGGCGTGGCGCTTCATCCATACCGGGCGCACCGGCGAACCCGGCACCCGGAGCGCCGTCCTGCCGGGCCGGAGGCGGGGGAGTGTAGTCAAGGTCGGCATCGGTCAGCGTGGTGCGGATGTGGCGGAGCTCGCCGAGCAGGGCCGTGCCGTCCACCGGCCGGTCCTCGGGATCGCGCGAGGTGCACCACTGCACCAGTTCATCGAGGTCCTCGGCCAGCCCCGGCAGGAACACCGAAGCCGCCGGCACCCGCTCGTACGCGTGCTGGAAGGCGATCTGGACCGGCGCGTCGCCGGTGAAGGGCTGGCGCCCCGTCAGGAGTTCGAAGAGCATGATGCCGGCGGAGTAGACGTCGCTGCGCGCGTCCGCCGGGGAGCCTCGAACGAGCTCTGGCGGCAGGTAGGCCGCGGTGCCGACGAGCGTTGCGGTGCCGGTGTTGGCTGTGACGGCGCGCGCCAGGCCGAAGTCGGCAATCTTGATCTGGCCGCTGCTGGCGAGGAGGACGTTTTCCGGTTTGACGTCGCGGTGCACGAGTCCTGCCTCGTGTGCTGCGGCGAGGCCTTCGATGACGGGGTCGATCAGGGCAAGCGCCTGCCGGGGGGTGAGCCGGCCGCGTTCGCGGAGCAGGTCGCGCAGGGTGCGTCCGGGGACGTACTCCATCACAAGGTAGGCGGTGCGGCGTTCGGTGGTTTCGTCGATGCCCTGGTCCAGGACGCCGACCACGTGGGGGTGGGAGAGCCGCGCGGCCGACTTGGCCTCCTGCTCGAACCGGTGCAGGAAGGTGCGGTCCTCGGCGAGGTGAGAGAAGAGGACCTTCAACGCGACCCTGCGGTCCAGCCTGCGGTCCAGGGCGAGGTAGACGGTGGACATTCCGCCGCGCGCGATGCGCGACTCTACGAGGTAGCGCCCGTCGATAAGCTCGCCGATCAGGGGGTCGTTCAGCCGTTGGTGCACTTACCGATCCTAAGTGCTGGCCGGGGTGGAGGGCAGGATCAACACCCGATGCCGCCCTCCACCGTTCCTACCGGAAGTTCTTCTGGTGGGCCTTGATCGCGGCGACGTAGTTCTTGGTGTCGCTGAACATGCCGTGGGTCTTCACCGAGTACTGGCCCTGGTAGTAGGACGCGATCGCGATGTCCTGGTTGGGGCTCGTGGCGAGCAGCGAGCGGATGATCGCCACGCCGGCCGTCACATTGTCCTGCGGGTTGAGGAGGTTGAGCTTGCGGCCCACAAGGTCGGAAGCCCACTGGCCCGACATCGGGATGACCTGCATCGTGCCGATGGCATTCGCGGGGGAGACCGCGCGCTGGTTGAAGCCCGATTCCTGGTAGGCGAAGGCCATCGCGAGGCTGGGATCGACGCCCATCGACCGGGCGGTGTTCGCCACCATCGTGCGCATCTCGGCCGGGCTGGGGGCCGGCAGGGAGTTGAGGATCTGCTTGTTGCGGTTTGCGTCCGCGACGACGGCCTGCGGGTAGGTCACCCCGAGGAAGGTCGATGGCACAAGGTCCTTCGGCGGCGGGGTGGTGGGGGTGGCGCCGGTGGGGATCGTCAGCTTCTTGCCGGGGTAGATCATGGTGGACGCCTGCAGGTTGTTCGCCTGGAGGAGCGCAGCGAGGCTGACGCCGTGGCGTGAGGCGATGGCACCCAGGGTGTCACCGGCCTTGATCGTGTAGCTGCCCGCGGGAGCGGCCGGCGGGGCGGAGGGGGGAGCGGCCGGTGGAGCGGCCGGCCCGGCAGGTGCGGCGGGGTTCCCGCCGAGGACAAGCTTCTGCCCCGGGTGGATGACCGAGTTCATGGAGAGCCGGTTGGCGGAGAGCAGGCTCTGGAGGCTGACGCCGTGGCGTGAGGCGATGGCGCCGAGGGTGTCGCCGGGCTTGACGACGTAGCTGCCGGCCGGGGCAGCCGGCGCGGGCTTCACCGGTGCGGGGGCCGGGGCCGGGGCCGGGCGGCCCGCGGGTGCTCCGCCAACGATGATCTTCTGCCCGGGGCGGATGATCGAGTTCATCGAGAGGCCGTTGGCCTTGAGCACGCTGTCGAGGCTGACGCCGTGGCGTGAGGCGATGGCGCCGAGGGTGTCGCCGGGCTTGACGACGTAGCTGCCGCCGGTGGCCTGGGTGCGGACCGCGGCGGGCGCCGGGGCCGCCTCGGCCCTCAGGCGGATCTTCTGGCCCGGGTGGATGACGGTCGTGGGGCTCATCCGGTTGAGCTTGAGCAGGGCATCGAGCTCGACGCCGTGCCTGCGGGCGATTGCGCCCATGGTGTCGCCGGCCTTGATCGTGTAGCCCGCCGGCGTCGTCACAGCAGGGACCTTCAGCGCGGGAACGCGGGCGGCGACGTCGGCTGCGGGAATGATGGTGCGGGCGGGGGAGGCCTTCACGGCGGGGGCGTGGGTCCGGACGGACGTTGCGGGAGCGGGCTGGTGGGCTGCCGCGGACTCCGCCAGTGCCACCGAGGACAGGATGACGGCCGGGATGGCGGCCGTGGACACGGCCAGGGTCCGCCGTCGGGAAGAGGGAGTGCCGGCGGCGCGCGGGGCGGCTCCGCTCGGGGATGTTGACGGTGGCTGGGCAGTCATGGGCATTTCCTCATCTAGAGGCGGCTGGGCCGCACGGTCGTCGGGTGCCGGGATTGATCGATCTCCTGTCCCGGCAATCCATGGTGCAAGTGTGTTGGACAATGGGTCTTCTGTGACTCCAGTTACAGATGTGACTGTAGTGAATCTACACGATGCCGGGGCTATCACAACAGGCGGGAACTCCAAGTCAGGTGCCCATCCGGCGTGTCGGCGGTGTCCGGCGGCAGGTAGAGCGCGCGCGGCCGCTCATGGCACCCTTAGAAGGTGACTGAAATCGAAGAACTTGTGCCCCACTGGAGGAACCTCCCGGAGGTCGCCGAACTGCTCGGCGTCGCCATCACGAAGGTCCACGCCCTGCTCGACGAGCGCGCCCTCGTCGCCCTCCGCATCACCGACCGGAAGATTCGGAGTATCCCGGCGGACTTCGTCGTGGACGGCGCGGTCCTTGACAGCCTGAAGGGCACCATCATTGTCCTGTCCGACTCCGGATTCGAGGACGAGGAGATCATCCGCTGGCTCTACACGGAGGACGACTCGCTGCCGGGCCGCCCCATCGATGCCCTGCGCGAGGGCCGCAAGACCGAGATCCGGCGCCGGGCCCAGGCCGCCGCCTGGTAGCCGCCCGTCCGCAGCGCACCCTCCGGCCCGGCATGCGGGCCGGGGCGGGAGCCTAGAAGGTGCGCGTCACGGCCGCTTCGGCCAGCAGCCTCAGCGCCGCGGCCGGCACCTCGTCGGTCTCGAGTGCGCCAAGGGCGGCGAAGGCCTCGGCCGAACGGTCCTGGATGAGCTGTTCGGTGTCCTGCAGGGCTCCGCTGGCGGTGATGAGGTCCCGCAGCCGGGAGACGCCGTCGTCGTCCAGGGCCGGGTCGCCCAGCAGCGAATTGATGACGCCCTGGTCCCGCAGTCCGCTGCCGGCCAGCGCGCGCGCCACGAGGTAGGTCCGCTTGCCCTCCCGGAGGTCGTCCCCGGCGGGCTTGCCCGTCACCTCCGGATCGCCGAAGACCCCGAGGACGTCGTCGCGCAGTTGGAAGGCCTCACCGAGGGGCAGGGCGAACGCCGAGAACGCGGCGAGGGTGGCCGGCTCGGCCCCGGCCAGCGCGCCGCCGAGCATCACGGGGCGCTCGATCGAATACCGAGCCGACTTGTACCGGAGGATATTGAGGGCGCGCCCTGCCGCGGCCTCGGGGTGCAGGTCGGGCCCGACCGCCTCCTCGAGGAGGTCGAGGTACTGCCCGGCCATCACCTCGGTGCGCATCCGGTTGAAGATGGCCCGCGCGGACGATCCCCGGGAACCCTCGCATGCCCCGGTGAAGAGTTCCTCGCTGAAGGCGAGGCACAGGTCCCCGGCGAGGATCGCGGACGACGTCCCGAAGCGGTCGGCATCGAGGTGCCACTCCGCATCGAGGTGCTGCTGCCGGAACTGCCGGTGGATGCTGGGGGCGCCCCTGCGGGTTTCGGAGCGGTCGATGACGTCGTCGTGCATCAGGGCCGCGGCCTGGAAGAATTCCAGTGCCGCCCCGGCCCGGGCCACCGGCTGCAGGTCACCGGAGCCGCCCGCCGCGCGCCAGCCCCAGAAGCACAGAAGGGCACGGATCCGCTTGCCGCCGCCGGTCAGCTGGCGGACGGCGGACAGCAGCGACAGGCTTTCGGGGGCGATGCCGGCGAGGATCTCTTCCTGTTCCGCAAGGAAGAGGCCGGTTTCCGTGGACATGGCCGACAGGAAGGCGGCCTGGTCGCGGCGGACCGTGTCCGTCAGGCGGTTGTCCGGGTCGGCGGCTCGGGTGGCGGACTGCATGAATTCCCCATACGGCTAGGCAGGCGTGAACGGATTCAACTCTAAACCCCCGCGGGCCGCGGCCGTTCCGGAAGTGCCGGGGCCCTCCGCCGGTGTCGTAGCGCTCGGATACGATGAACCGGTGGTGAACGGGACGGAAGGCCAGCAGCCGGTCGGCGCGGAGTGCACCATCCTGCATATCGACATGGACGCCTTCTACGTGTCGGTGGAACTGATGAGCCGGCCCGAACTCCGGGGTGCGCCCGTGATCGTCGGCAGCCCGTCCGGGCGCTCGGTGGTCCTCTCGGCCTCCTACGAGGCCCGCCGCTTCGGGGTCCGCTCCGCCATGCCGATGGCCGTCGCGATGCGGCGCTGCCCGGCCGCCGTGATCCTCGAGCCCCACCACGGCCGCTACGCGGAGGTTTCGGCGGCGGTGATGGAGATTTTCCGTTCGGTCACCCCACTGGTGGAGCAGCTCAGCGTCGACGAGGCCTTCCTCGACGTCGCCGGGGCTCGGCGCAGGCTCGGCCACCCCCGGGCGATCGGGGAGCAGATCCGCGCCGAGATCAGCGGCAGCCTGGGCATCACGGCGAGCGTGGGGGCCGCCACCACGAAGTTCGTGGCGAAGATCGCCTCCACCCAGGCCAAGCCCGACGGGCTCCTGCTGGTGCCCGGCAGCGACACGATCGCCTTCCTCCATGCGCAGCCGGTCTCGGCGCTGTGGGGGGTGGGCGCCAAGACCCAGGAGACCCTGGCACGGCTGGGAATCCGGACCGTTGAGGACCTCGCCGCCACCCCGGTCTCCGCGCTCGCCAGGCTCCTTGGCAGTGCGGGCCGGCATGTCCACGAACTGGCCTGGGGCAGGGACCCCCGGAAGGTCGTCGTCTCCCGGGTGGAAAAGAGCATTGGAGCGGAGGAGACCTTCGCGCAGGACGTCACCGACACCGCCGTCCTCCACCGGGAGCTGCTGCGGCTCGCACACCGCACGGCCACCAGGCTCCGCGCCGCGGGGGCGTCGGCGCAGGGCGTATCCCTTAAGCTGCGCTACGCCGACTTCTCCACCCTGACCCGTTCGAAGAAGCTGGCCGAACCCGTCGACAGCGCCCATGCGATCTACGGCGCGGCGACGGCGCTCCTGGCGGCGCTGGGCGACCGGCCCATGGCCGTGCGGCTGATCGGGCTGCGGGCCGAACACCTCGGCGCCGGGGGAGCCGGTGCCCACCAGCTGACGATCGACAGGCGGGACGACAATTGGCGGACGGCGGAGGCTGCGCTGGACGCGGTGAACCAGAAATTCGGTGCCGCCGGGGTCCGGCCGGCCGGTCTGCTGGGGCCTCCGGCGCCCCGGGCGGCCCGGCGCGGTGATCCGCCCGGTAACGCTACATTGTGACTTTCAAGATACCGTGGTGAGAACTACTCTTGGTGTAGGTCAATCGATCTCCGGCACCTCCGCCGCACAGCCCCCGGGCACGCAGCGGATTCCGGAGCGGCGGGCCCAACCCGGGAACAATCCCGGGGCCGGACTCGTTGGTTGGATGAAGGAACGTTGGCACTTACATCAAGGAGGCCGTAATGGCACTCTCGGAACACGAGCAGAGGTTGCTCGATCAGCTTGAGCAGCAGCTTCACGCCGACGATCCGAAATTCGCCCATTCGATGGCGTCGAGTACAAGGCGCTCGATGTCGACCCGAAGGCTCGTCATCGGCTCGCTCGTCACCATCGCCGGGATCCTGATCCTCCTCGCAGGCATCGGTTCCCAGCTCATCGTGGTCGGCGTCGCAGGGTTCATCGTCATGGGCGCGGGAGTCTACTTTGCGACGACGAAGGCGAAGACCGTCGAGGTCGGGAACACCGCAGGGCTTCCCTCAAAACCCGCCTCCGCCGGCAAGTCCGGCTTCATGAGCAGCCTCGAAGACAAATGGGAGGAACGGAAGCGGGACCAACCCTGATCCCGCCGGCCGTCCGCTGAAGGCCCGGCTCCCGTGAGCGGCCCGGCGCCGGGCTCCCACCAAACTTCCCGAAAGACCCGCACCGGCGGGTCTTTCGGCATTTAACGGGCTTCCGCGCCGGGGGAATCCCCGCTCCGCGGAGGGCCGCGCCGCCCGTCCGCCCCGTCCTCCAGGGCTCCGCGCCGCTTTCACATGCGTCCCAAAACGGCTTCAGGCGCGCCCGAAATAAAAGTGGAGGGACCGGTGGTGTCGGTGGATTGACTGTGGAGCGTTGTGGAGTAAAGTGGGGAATATAAGAGCGAATCGGTAACGAACCGACCTTCGCCCGAGTCAGAACAGGCGGTGGGGGATGTTCCTCGGGACCCATACCCCCCGTCTCGATGAGAAGGGCAGGTTGATCCTGCCGGCGAAGTTCCGGGAGGAACTTTCGTCCGGTTTGGTGCTGACCAGGGGGCAGGAACGTTGCATTTACGTTTTTAGCCAGAGCGAATTCGAAAAGGTTCACGAGCAAATGAGGTCGGCTCCGATTTCCTCCCGTCAAGCACGGGATTACATTCGGGTTTTCCTCTCCGGGGCTTCCGATGAAGTCCCGGATAAGCAGGGTCGGATTACCATTCCGCCCGCGCTTCGCTCCTATGCCGGATTGGACCGTGAACTCGCAGTGATTGGGGCGGGAAGCCGCGCCGAAATCTGGGACGCGGAAGCCTGGAACAGCTACCTGGAGGAGAAGGAAACCGCCTTCTCCGAAACGGATGATGAGGGACTGCCGGGAATCTTCTAGGCGGCTCCGGCTCCGGCTGGAACCGCCCGAAGACTGACCATTCGGTCCGGCACAACTGCACAACACAGCGCGGCGCGAATTTCTTGGATGAGATCTCCAGCCGCCGGACGCTTCGATCCACCTGGCTTCACTTCCCCGGAGCCAGGCGGGCGGACGACCGGCCGGATGGGGATCTGATTCAAGGACACCTCCCGACGCGTGGACCATTCGTACCAATCGACCGCACCAACACCGCTTAGGTGGTGCGGGTGGACAGCCACACACTCAGGAAGGAGTCAGTGCATGAGCGATGAGCGCCCGACCGGCGATAGGCACATCCCGGTTCTGCGCGAACGCTCCGTTGCACTCCTGGCTCCCGCCGTCCACGCCGCTGCCGACGCCGGCCGACGGCCCGTCATCGTCGATGCGACCCTCGGCATGGGCGGACACTCCGAAACAATGCTCGAGGCCTTCCCCTCGGCGCACCTCGTGGGCATCGACCGCGACCCGCAGGCGCTGCGCCTCGCCGGGGCCCGCCTCAGCCGGTTCGACGAGCGGCTCGACCTCGTCCATGCCGTCTACGACGAAATCGGTGAGGCCCTTGCCGACCTCGGCATCGACGGCGTCGACGCCGTCCTCTTCGACCTTGGGGTCTCCTCGCTGCAGCTCGATGAGCGCGAGCGGGGATTCGCCTACTCCTACGACGCACCGCTCGACATGCGGATGGACACCAGCAGGGGCGCCACCGCGGCCACGGTCGTCAACACCTACCCGCGCGAGGACCTGCTGCGCATCATCCGCACCTGGGGCGAGGAGAAGTTCGCCGGCCGGATCTCGTCGGCCATCGTCGAGGCCCGCGCCGCCGCCCCGATCACCACGACCGGCCGGCTCGTCGAAGTCATCCGCTCCGTGGTGCCCGCCTCGGCCGCCCGCACCGGCGGTCATCCCGCGAAGCGCACCTTCCAGGCCCTGCGGATCGAGGTCAACGAGGAACTTACAGTCCTCGAACGGGCCGTCCCCGCAGCCATCGACGCGCTGAACGTCGGCGGCCGGATCGTGGCGCTGTCCTACCACTCCCTCGAGGACCGCATCGTGAAGAGCGCGTTCGCCGCAGGCAGCAAATCTTCGGCTCCGGTCGGGTTCCCCGTGGAGCTTGAGGAGCACAAGCCATATCTCCGACTCCTCACCCGGGGCACCGAGGCCCCGACCGAGCAGGAGATACAGGAAAACCCCAGGGCGGCGTCGGCGAAGCTCAGGGCTGTCGAAAAAATCACACGAGGTCCGAAGGACAGGAAAACACCATGAGCCAGGCATTGAGTGCGGACACCCGGCCACCAGCGACCTCCGGCAGCAGCGCCTTTGCCACCCATCCCATCCGCCGCGGGCAACCCTCGACCGGTTCGCCCCAACGCCCGCGGACTCCGCTCTCGGTGGTTCCGGCGCGCCCCTCGCGCCGCAGGGTGCCCTTCGCCGTCTTCAGCTGCGCCCTGCTGGTGGCCGCGCTGGTGGCCGTGCTGATCCTTAACATCTCCGTTTCGAGCACCCAGTACGAGCTCGTCCAGCTCCGCGGCCAGCAGGTGGCGCTGAGCCAGGAGAACGAGGCCCTGGTCCAGCGGCTCGAGGACCGCGGCGCGCCCCAGAACCTGGCGGCGGCGGCCACGAAGCTCGGCATGGTGTCCTCCCCGACGTTCGGCTCAATCGACCTCGAGACAGTGAAGGTCACCGGGAACCCGGAGCCCGCCAAGGAAGGTAGCGCCCCCGAAGCCCTGATCGCCGCCCCCGAGGTGGTCACGGCGCAGGACGCCCCCGCTCCGGCGCCGGCACCCGAGGCCGCCGCAGAACCCCAGCCGGCGGAGCCGGATCCCGTACCCGCGGAGGCCGCCCCCGGCGAGGCCGCCGACGTTCCCGTGCCGCAGGTACCGGTGGAGCTGCCCGAGCAGGCCCGCGGTGCCGCGCCGGGACAGGGTGGCGCCCCCGGGGCCGCCGCCGGTGCCCACGCCGGCGGAACCATCCCCGGCCCGGCCCAGCTCCCCGGCTCCCGCTAGAGCCCCCGCTGGAGGCACCGGCCCTGCCGGGGCCCCGCACGCCTCCGCCCCTGCACTCCCCGCGACCACCAAGGACACCACGTGGCACACCCCAAAGCCGGCAGCCAGGACGCCCTCCGCGTAGCCCTCGGATCCAGGCGCCTGCGCGTCGGGCTTGCCTTCGTCCTGGTCCTGCTGCTGGTGCTCGGGGTCCGCTTGTTCCAGCTGCAGGCGCTCGACCTGGACGGGCTGGCCCAGGCCGGACTGTCCAAGCGGCTCACGACAACGGCCGTGCAGCCGGTCCGCGGGTCGATCCTCGACACGAACGGGAAGTACTTCGCACGCAGCGTCGAGCGTTTCGACATCGTCGTCGACCAGCGGCTCAGCGGCGGCGAGACCTTCGACCGGTACAACGAGGAACTCGGCGAGCGGGAGCTCGACCTGCCCATGCAGCAGGGCTTCGACGAACTCTCCGCGGTCCTCGGCATCGACGCCGAAACCCTGCGCAGCTCCATCCAGGGCGACAAGAGCTTCAACTACGTGGCCCGCACCGTCACACCGGAGGTCAAGAACCGTGCCCTCGCCGTCGGCCTCCCGGGGGTCTACGCGGACAAGACCAGTGTGCGCACCTACCCGGCCGGTTCGGTGGCCGGCTCCATCGTCGGCTACGTCGGCCCGGACGGCGAGCCCCGCGAGGGACTTGAGCTCTCGCTGACGGACAAGCTCACGGGCAAGGCCGGCAGCAAGACCTACGAGATCGGCGGGGACGGGATCCGCATCCCCTACGCCACCAACGAGGACGTGCCGGCCAAGGACGGCCAGTCCGTCCGGCTGACGATCGACCAGGACCTCCAGTGGTTCGCCCAGCAGACCATCGCCTCGCAGGTGAAGGACTACAACGCGGACTGGGGCAACATCGTGGTCGTCGAGGCGAAGACCGGGGCCATTCGGGCGCTTGCCGAATCCACCACGCCGGACCCCAACAATCCCGGGGCGACACCGCCGGAGTTCCGCAGCCCGCTGTCGGTGACCGCCGCCTTCGAACCCGGCTCCACCACCAAGCTGATCACCCTTGCCGCCGGCCTGGAGGAGGGGATCATCGAACCCACCACCCGGTTCGAGATCCCGCCGCTCTACACCGTGGGGAACCAGACCTTCAAGGATGCCTACGCCCACGGCGAGGAGCGCCGCACGGTGGCCGGCATCTTCGCCAAGTCGCTCAACACCGGCACCGTCAAGATCGGCGAGCAGCTCACCAAGCAGCAGCGCTACGACTGGCTGAAGAAGTTCGGCATCGGCGAGGAACTGAACACGGGGCTCAACGGCGAGACCCGGGGCCTGCTGCCCAAGCCCGAGACCTGGGACGACCGCCAGCAGTACACCGTCCTCTTCGGGCAGGGGCTGGCCCAGACCGCCCTGCACACCGCCATGGTGTTCCAGACGGTCGCCAACGACGGCGTCCGGCTCCCGCCGCGGCTGATCGATGCGTACATCGACCCGGACGGCACCGAGCACGAGGTGCCCCAGGGGGAGGGGACCGAGGTCGTCTCGGAACCGACCGCCAAGAAGCTGCAGAAGCTGCTCGAAACCGTCACCGTCGAAGGCTCCGGCAAGTCCGGCGCCCTCGAACAGTACCGGGTCGGCTCGAAGACCGGCACCGCCGAGGCCCCCGGGCCCAACGGCGGATACGATGGCTACACTCTGTCCTATGCCGGGATCGCCCCGATCGAGGACCCTGAATACGTTGTGGTGGTGACGCTGCAGCGGCCGCAGGGCGACCTCTACTACCTGGTGCCGGGCGAATCCTTCCAGAAGGTGATGAAGCAGGTCCTCAACGCATCGAACGTTCCACCCTCGGCGGGCAAGCCCGAGGCTTACCCCGTCGAGTACTGATCCGAAAGTAAAAGCTCCGTGTCAATTCGCACCCCCTCAAGCGCCGCGGGCCTTGGGATGAGGCCCCGGCATGTCCAGCCGGTGTCCCTCGCAGCACTCCTGGGCCGGCTCGACGCCGCCCTGCCCCCCGTGACCGTTGAAGGGGCGCCGGTGCGGGACTCGGCGCTGGCCGCCCTGCAGGTGACCGGGGTGGCCGTTGACTCCCGCGCCGTCGCTCCCGGGGACCTCTACATCGCCGTGCCCGGCGCCCAGCGCCACGGGGCCGCGTACGCCGCCCAGGCCGCCGCCGGCGGTGCCGCCGCCGTCCTGACGGACGCCGCGGGCGCGGCCCTGATCGGTGCCGGCCCGGATCCGCTCGGGCTCCCCGTCCTGGTCGCGGAGCGGCCGCGGCTGCTGGTCGGCCCGCTGGCGGCCGCCGCCTTCGCCAGCCAGTCCGGCCCCGCCCCCCGGCCGGCGCTCTTCGGCGTGACCGGAACCAACGGCAAGACGACCACCACCTACTTCATCAACGCCCTCCTGCGGGCGCTCGGACGCACCACGGGGCTGATCGGCACCATCGAGATCCTCGCCGGCGCCGAGGCGATCCCGAGCACGCTCACCACCCCCGAATCGCCGCAGGTCCATTCCCTCCTGGCCCTCATGCGCGAACGCGGGCTCGGCGCCGCCGCAATGGAGGTCTCCTCCCACGCGCTCGAATTCGGCCGGGTGGACGGGGTCGTGTTCGACGTCGCCGGCTTCACCAACCTCACCCAGGACCACCTCGACCTCCACGGGGACATGGAGGCCTACTTCGCCGTCAAGGCCTCCCTGTTCGGCGCCCGCTCGCGCGCCGCCGTGGTCACCGTCGACGACGAATGGGGCGCCCGCATGGCCGGGGCCGCCACCGGGACCGTCCTGACCCTGCGCACCGATCCCCGGCCGCCGGCCGGCGCGCCGCCGGCGGACTGGACCGTCGGGGACATCGAACCGGCCGGCCTGGGCCACCGGTTCACCCTGCGCGGCCCGGGCGGGACGGCCCTGGCCCTGTCCACGGGACTTCCGGGGACGTTCAACGTCTCGAACGCCGCCCTTGCCGCCGTCATGGTGCTCGCCTCCGGGGTGGACCCGGCGGACCTGCAGCGGGCCGCCGCCGACCACGACCCGTTCACCGTGCAGGTGCCCGGCAGGATGCAGCTCATCAGCGACGCCCCGACCGCGATCGTCGATTTCGCGCACAACCCCGATGCGCTCGTGCGCACCCTCGAGTCGGTGCGCCGCCCCGACCCGGCTTCGCGCGTTCTCATCGTCTTCGGGGCGACCGGGCAGCGCGATGAGACCAAACGCCCCATCATGGGCGCCGTTGCCGCCCGCCTCGCCGACGTGGTCATCGTGACCGACGACGACCCGCACGACGAGGACGAGGCGCAGATCCGGCGCGGCGTGCTCGAGGGTGCGCTCGGGGCGGTGCGCGCCGAAGGCCTCGCCTGCGAGGTCCTCGAGGTCTTCCCGCGGGCGGAGGCCATCGAGGCGGCCGTGGCGATGGCCCGCGCCCAGGACACCGTGCTGGTCGCGGGCCGCGGGCATGAGGTCTGGCAGGAGATCAAGGGTGTGAACCACCCCCTCGACGACCGGGTGGAGCTCGCGGCCTCTTTGACAAGGCACGGATTCTCTGTGCGCACGCCTGTGGCGATAGAGTCCTAGACCGTCATGATTGAATTCAGCGCAGCCGACATCGCGGCACTCACCGGTGGCCACCTCTCGCAGGGCGCCAGCCGCAACCCCACCCTCACCGTCACCTCCGCAGCCACCGACTCGCGCGAGTGCACCCCGGGCGGCCTGTTCATCGCCAAACCCGGCGAGGTGACCGACGGCCACGACTTCGCGCCGCAGGCGTTCGCTGCCGGCGCCGTGCTCGCCCTCGCCGAGCGCCCTCTCAGCGGGGCGGGCGGAGCCGACCTGCCCGCCGTGATCGTGCCCGACGCCGTGCTCGCCATGGGCGTCCTCGCCGCGGAGTCCGTGCGCCGCCTGCGGGCCTCGGCGCCGCTGACCGTCATCGGAATCACCGGCTCGGCCGGCAAGACGACGACCAAGGACCTCCTGGCCGGGCTGCTCGCCGGCGAGGGTCCCACCGTCGCCCCCACCGGGTCCTACAACGGCGAGGTGGGCGTCCCGCTCACGGTCTTCCGGGCCGACTACGGAACCCGCTACCTCATCATCGAAATGGGCGCCACGAAGCCCGGCAACATCACCTACCTCGCGGACATGGTGAAGCCGGACATCGGCGTCGTGCTCGGCGTCGGCTCCGCCCACGTGGGGGAGTTCGGCGGGGTGGAGGCCATCGCCCGGACGAAGGGCGAACTGTTCGCCGCCCTCGGTCCTCAGGGCACCGCCGTCCTCAACGCCGACGACGAACGCGTGCTGCCCATGCGCGACCGCACCGCCGCCCGGCGGGTCTACTTCACCTCCTCCGGCGACTTCGCGGCCGCCGACGGCGACATCCTCACCGCGTCCGGCAGCACCACGACGCCCGAGGGCCACCCCGCCTTCGACCTCGTGCTCCCGGACGGCACGAGCCACCCCGTGGTGTCCCCGCTGCTTGGCCTGCACCACACGGCCAACCTGCTCGCGGCCGCCTCCGTCGGCTGGGTGCTCGGCGTGCCCGGGGAGCGCATCGCCAAGGCGCTGCGCACCCAGGCCGCGGCGAGCCGCTGGCGGATGGAACTCACCGAACGGCCCGACGGGGTCACCGTCATCAACGACGCCTACAACGCCAACCCTGAATCGATGCGCGCGGCCCTGCGCACGCTCGCGGAACTGGGCGCCGGCCGGCGCCGCACCTGGGCCGTGCTGGGCGAAATGCTCGAACTGGGGGAGTCCTCCATCGAGGAGCACGACCTGCTCGGGCGGGTCGTCGTGCGGCTGAACATCTCCAAGCTCGTCGTCGTCGGCGGCGACAACGTCCGGGCCCTGTACAACGGCGCACTGCTCGAAGGCTCCTGGGGCGACGAAATCCAGCAGGTGCCCGACGCGGAGGCCGCCGAGCGGCTGCTGCGCGCGGAACTGCGCCCCGGCGACATCGTGCTGTTCAAGTCCTCCAACGGGGCGGGCCTGAGGTTCCTGGGGGATCGGATAGCATTGCTCCCTGATGCTGCGGGCTCGCCGGACCCGGCGCCCCCGCAGCCCGCAGACGAGATCGAGCCGCCGGCCACCAGCCCGGACGGCATTCCCCCACGAAGGAGCCAGCAGCCGTGATCGCCCTCCTGATCGGTTCGGCGTCGGCGCTCTTCTTCGCACTTGTCGGCACCCCGCTGTTCATCAAGCTCCTGGTCCGCAAGAGCTACGGCCAGTTCATCCGCGACGACGGCCCGACGGCGCACCACACCAAGCGCGGCACCCCCACCATGGGCGGTGCGGTGATCGTCGGATCGGTGCTGCTCGCCTACTTCCTCACCCACGCGGTGATGGCGCTGCTCGGCGGCTCGACCGGGCCGAGTGCCTCGGGGCTGCTGCTGCTGCTGGTGACCGCAGGGATGGGCGCCGTCGGCTTCTTCGACGACTACATCAAGATCTCCAAGCAGCGCAGCCTCGGGCTCAGCGCCGGGGCGAAGATCGCCGGCCAGAGTTTCGTGGGCATCCTGTTCGCGGTGCTCGCACTGCACTTCCCCGACGAGCAGGGCCGGACGCCGGCCTCGACGGCCATCTCCTTCCTGCGCGACACCTCGATCGACCTCGCCTTCGCCGGCACCCTCGTGGGCGCCATCCTATTCGTCCTGTGGTCGAACCTGATCATGACGGCGGCGACCAACGGGGTGAACCTCGCCGACGGGCTCGACGGGCTGGCGGCGGGCGCCTCCATCCTGGTCTTCGCCGCCTACATGCTGATGGGCATCTGGCAGTCCAACCAGAGCTGCGGGTCGCTGCAGGTTCCGGTGAACGTCTGCTACGAGGTACGCGACCCGCTGGACCTCGCGCTCATCGCCGGGTCCATGGCCGGGGCGCTCGTGGGCTTCCTGTGGTGGAACACCTCGCCGGCGAAGATCTTCATGGGCGACACCGGGTCGCTGGCCATCGGCGGCGCGATCGCCGGATTCGCGATCCTCTCGCGCACCCAGCTCCTGCTGGTCGTGATGGCCGGGCTGTTCGTGATGATCACCCTCTCGGTGATCATCCAGGTCGGCTACTTCAAGGCGACCGGCGGAAAACGCGTCTTCAAGATGGCGCCGCTGCAGCACCACTTCGAGCTCAAGGGCTGGCAGGAGGTCACCGTGGTGGTGCGCTTCTGGATCCTGGGCGGGCTTTTCGTCGCCGTGGCACTCGGTATTTTCTATGCGGATTGGGTAGTGGGTTGACGGACATGGAGAAACCGGAATCGGCCGGACGGCTGGCGGGCCTGACCACCTGGGACGCCGACTGGCGCGGCCTGCGCGTCGTCGTCGCCGGCATCGGGGCCTCGGGCTTCTCCGCCGCCGACACCCTGGTGGAGCTCGGCGCGGCCGTCGTCGTCGTCGACGGCTCCGATTCGGAGGCCAACCGGGCCAAGGCTGACACGCTGCGGATCGTCGGCGCCCGCGAGGTGCTGCTCGGCGCCGGGCACACCGCGGAGGTCCCGGCGGTCGACGGGCAGGCGCCGGAGCTGATCATCGCCTCGCCCGGCTGGAGCCCGTCCCAGCCCCTCCTGGCGGCCGCCGCCGCAGCGGGGATCCCCATCTGGGGCGATGTGGAACTGGCCTGGCGGGTGCGCATCCGCGAGGGCCGGCCCACCGCCGAATGGCTCACCATCACCGGCACGAACGGCAAGACGACAACCGTCGGGCTGACCGAGTCGATGCTGCTGGCCGCCGGCAAGCGCGCCGTGGCCGCCGGGAACGTCGGCACGCCCATCCTCGACGTGATCCGCGACCCGCAGGGCTTCGACTTCCTCGCCGTGGAACTCTCGAGCTTCCAGCTCCACTGGAGCGAGTCGGTTTCGGCGCTGGCCAGCGTCTGCCTCAACATCGCCGAGGACCACGTCGACTGGCACGGCAGCTACGAGGCCTACGCCGCGGCGAAGGCCAAGATCTACGACGGCACCCGGATCGCCTGCATCTACAACGTCGAACAGCACGAGACCGAGGTGATGGTCGAGGAGGCCGACGTGGTCGAGGGCTGCCGGGCCGTCGGATTCACCACGGGCACGCCCGCGGTGAGCATGATGGGCGTCGTGGAGGACCTCCTCGTCGACCGGGCCTTCATCGAACAGCGCAGGGACTCCGCCGCCGAGCTGGCGTCGGTCCGCGAACTCGGGGACGTCGTGCCGCGCCACCTCGTGGCCAACGCCCTGGCCGCCGCCGCGCTCGTGCGCGCGGCCGGCATACCCGCGGCCGCCGTCCGGGAGGGGATCCGCACCTACTCACCGGGTGCCCACCGCATCGAGGCCATCGCCTCCGCCGGTGGAGTGCTCTGGATCAACGACTCCAAGGCCACCAACCCGCACGCCGCCTCGGCCTCCCTTTCGGCGTTCACCTCGGTGGTCTGGATCGCCGGAGGCCTTTCCAAGGGCGTCGCCTACGACGACCTCGTCCGCACCCACGCCGCCCGGCTGAAGGCCGTGGTGCTCATCGGCGCCGAAAGCACGGCCCTGCGGGAGGCCCTGCACCGACACGCTCCCGATGTGCCCGTCATCAGCTGGCACACCAGTCACACTGGTAACGAAAACCCCGAGGGTGGGGGAGAGCCGGGCGGTGCGCAGGTGATGGAATGGGCGGCTGCCGAGGCGGCCCGCCTCGCGGGGGAGGGCGACACGGTGCTGCTTGCGCCGGCCGCCGCCTCCATGGACCAGTTCTCCTCGTACGCCCACCGGGGTGATGCCTTTGCCACGGCGGTTCGAGCGCTGGTGGAGGGGCAGGCACCAACCGCGAAGGAGCTCTAGATGGTTACCACCCCCACCCGGCCCGGCGGGCGGAAGCCCGCGCCGGCCCGCTCCTCTGCGGCACGGACAGCGCGCACCGCAGGGACGACGCCGCAGCGCGGCGGCAGCGCCGGCACGCCGCAGCCGCCGGCGCGCGGCGGGCTCCGGGCGGCCGCGGTGACCGGCTGGCGCTACCTCGAGGGAACCGGCCGCAGCCCCAGCGGCTCCAGCTACTACCTGATCCTCGGCGCAGCCCTCGCCCTGACGGCCATCGGCCTGCTCATGGTGCTCTCGGCGTCCTCCGTCGAGGCGATCTCCGAGGGCAAGGAGGAGTTCGACCTCTTCCTGAAGCAGGCCGTCTGGGCCGGCGGCGGCCTGGTGCTGATGTTCCTCCTCTCCCGGTTCGGGCCCCGGCTCTACAAGGCGCTGGCCTGGCCCGGGCTCGGCGTGGCCGTCGTGCTGCTGATCCTCGTGCTCGTCATCGGCGTGAGCATCAACGGCAACAAGAACTGGATTCTGATCGGCAACCAGTCATTCCAGCCCTCCGAACCCGCGAAACTGGCGCTGGCCCTGTGGTTCGCCACGGTCCTTGAACGCAAGAAGGGCCTGATCCGCGACTGGAAGCACGCCCTGGTGCCGGCGCTGCCGCTGGGCGGGCTTCCCATCCTCCTGGTGCTGCTCGGGGGCGACCTGGGCACCGGCATGATCCTGGTGATGATCCTTGCGGCGGCCCTCTTCTTCGCCGGGGCACCGCTGAAGATGTTCCTCCTCGCCGGCGCCGGTGGAGCCGTCGTGGCCACCCTGATGGTGCTCACCAGCGCCAACCGCGGCGGGCGGATCAGCGCCTGGCTGCGGCTGAACTGCGACGACGGCGCCGACCTGTGCCTGCAGTCCGACAACGGGCTCTTCGCCATGGCCTCCGGGGGCTGGTTCGGCGTGGGCATCGGCCAGAGCCGGCAGAAGTGGAACTGGATCCCCGAGGCGCACAACGACTTCATCTTCGCCATCATCGGCGAGGAGTTCGGCCTCGTCGGCGCCATCGTCGTGGTCGCCCTGTTCGGCATCCTCGCCGTTGCCACCATCCAGGTCGCCATGCGCTACAGCGACCCCTTCGTGCGGATCCTGATGGGGTCCATCCTGGTCTGGCTGATCGGCCAGGCCTTCGTCAACGTCGGCATGGTGACCGGCCTGCTCCCGGTGATCGGGGTACCCCTGCCCTTCATCTCCTACGGCGGTTCGGCGCTGACCTTCACCCTCGCCGCGGTGGGCGTCCTGCTGTCCTTCGCCCGCCGGATGCCCGCGACCTTCATACAGACCGAAAGCGAAACCCGAGCTCCATGAACCCGCACCCACCGATCTCCGTCGTCCTCGCCGGCGGCGGCACCGCCGGCCACATCAGCCCCCTGCTGGCCATCGCCGACGCGATCGCCGACCTCGCCCCCGGGGCGCGCATTACGGCCGTCGGCACCGAGGCCGGGATGGAGACCCGGCTCGTGCCGGCCGCCGGCTACGACCTCGAGACCATCGACCGGGTGCCGCTGCCGCGCCGTCCCTCCACCGACCTCGTGAAGCTGCCCTTCCGCCTGGCCGCCGCCGTCCGGCAGGCGCTGCGCATCCTCGACGCGGCCCGCCCCTCCGTGGTGGTGGGGGTTGGCGGCTACGTCGCCGCACCGCTCTACCTCGCGGCGTTCCTCCGGCGGGTGCCGCTGGTCATCCACGAAGCCAACGCCCGCCCCGGCGTCGCGAACCGGCTCGGAGCCCGCATCGCCGGGACCGTCGCCGTAGCCTTCCGGGACACCCGGCTGCCGCGCGCCCAGTGGGTGGGCATGCCGATGCGCCGCGCCATCGCCGGGCTCGACCGGGCGGCCCGGCGCGAATCCGCCCGGCGCGCCCTCGGGCTCGACCCGGCACGCCCGACCCTCATCGTCACCGGCGGCTCCTCCGGTGCCCTCAGCATCAACCGCGCCGCCGCCGCCGCGGCCCCGGAGCTGTGCGCCGAGGGGATCCAGGTGCTGCACATCACCGGCCGGGGCAAGACCATCGCCGCGGCGGACGGCTCCCCGCTCACGCTTCCCGGCTACCACCAGCTCGAGTACGTCGATGACATGGAGTCCGTGTACGCCGCGGCCGACCTCCTCGTGGCCCGCGCCGGCGCCGCCACCGTCTGCGAGATCAGCGCCGTCGGGCTGCCCTCGATCCTGGTGCCCCTTGCCCACGGCAACGGCGAGCAGCGCCTCAACGCCGCCGCCCTCGTCGCCGCGAAGGGCGCGGTGCTCATCTCCGACTCCGACCTCACCCCGGCGCGGCTGCGCAGCGAGGCCCTGGCCCTGCTGAACGACCCGGCGGCACTCGAACGGATGGGCCGGGCCGCGGCGGAGCAGGGCATCCGCGACGCCGACAGGATCATGGCCCGGCTCGTGCTCGACGCGGCGGGAGTCCCCGCGTGAGCGGCGGCACGGCAGGGTCCGGCACGGGCGGGCAGCCGGAGGTTCAGGAGGCCGGGCGGGTCCACTTCATCGGCCTCGGCGGCGCCGGCATGTCCGCCGTCGCCCGCGTCCTGCTCGGCCAGGGCATCCCCGTGTCCGGCTCGGACGCCGCGGATTCCAAGGCGCTGAAGTCCCTGGCCGCGCTCGGCGCCGACGTCCACGTCGGCCACCGGGCCGGGAACATCACCGGCGCCGGCCAGGTTGTCGTCTCCTCCGCGATCCGGCCGGACAACCCGGAACTGCTGGAGGCGCGCCGCCTCGGCATCCCCATCCAGCACCGTTCCGAGGCCCTCGCAGCGGCCATGGCCGGCCAGAGGGTCATCGCCGTCGCCGGAACCCACGGAAAGACGACGACGACGGCGATGATCACCGTCCTGCTGCAGGCGGCCGGACGGGACCCCTCCTTCGCCATCGGCGGGGACGTGGCGGCCCTGGGCGTCAACGCGCGCTGGGCCGGCGGGGGAGTGTTCGTTGCCGAAGCCGACGAATCGGACGGCTCGTTCCTGAACTACAGCCCGCAGATCGCGGTGGTCACCAACGTCGAGGCTGACCACCTCGACCACTACGGCACGGCGGACGCCGTCACGGCGGTCTTCGAGCAGTTCACCGGGCTCCTGCCCGAGGACGGGGTGCTCATCGCCTGCGCCGACGACCCCGGAGCGGCCGCGCTGGCCGCGAAGGCCTCGGCCACCCGGCGGGTGCGCACCTACGGGTACTCACCGACGGCCGACATCCAGCTGGGCGCCACCCGGACCCTCGGCAGCACCTCCAACAGCGTGCTGTCCTTCGCCGTCGACGGCCTCGACGCGCAGCAGGAACTGCAGCTGAGCGTGCCGGGCAGGCACAACATCCTCAATGCCGCGGCCGCCTTCGCCGTCGGACTCGAACTGGGGGTGGACCCGGCGGTTGCCGCCGAGGGCCTCGCCTCCTTCTCCGGAGCGGCCCGCCGCTTCGAGGCCCGCGGCGGAGGCGCCGGGGTGCGCGTCTTCGACGACTACGCCCACCACCCGACCGAAGTCGAGGCCGCCCTGGCTGCGGCGCGCACGGTCGCCGCCGGGCACGCGGTCCACGTCCTGTTCCAGCCCCACCTGTTCTCCCGGACCCGCGAGTTCGCCGAAGGGTTCGCCGCGGCGCTCGACGCGGCGGACTCGGCGACCCTGCTGCCGATCTACCCCGCGCGTGAGGACCCGATCCCGGGCGTCACCAGCGACCTGATCGCCGCGCGGCTCACCCGGCCCGGGGGGTACGTGCAGGACCCCCAGGCCGCGGTCGCCGCCGTGGCCGCCCGCGCCGCCGCCGGCGACATCATCCTGACCGTCGGTGCCGGGGACGTCACCCACCTTGCCGCTTCGCTGGTGGAGGCCCTCCGGGCCCGCGGGGGGACCGGGACGGTGGACGATGCCAGCTAGGAAACCGCCCCGGCCGGCCGGCGGAACCGGAACCGGTGCCGCCGGCGGGGTCCGGGCCAACTCGGGCAAGGTCTCCGTGCTGCCCCGGCAGGACGAGGTGCCCGCCGGAGCCACGGTCCTGGAATTCCCGGAGCCGCCGGCCCGGCGCCGGCGGCGGGTGCTCCTGTGGATCCTCCTCGCGCTGGTCCTGGCCGTGGGCGGCCTGCTCGCCTACCTGATCTTTTCCCCGGCCCTGGCGCTGAAGCAGCTGCGGGTCGAAGGCAACACCCTGGTCTCCACCGAGGAGGTCACGGCCGCGCTCGACCCGCTGATGGGCACCTCGCTCACCCGGCTCCCGGATGAGAAGGTGGAGGGGCTGCTGCGGGACAAGGCGCCCATCGAGGCGGTGCGGGTGGCGGCCGAGCCGCCGTCGACGCTCGTTGTCACCATCCGGGAACGGGTTCCGGTGGCCATCGTGCAGCAGGACAGGCAGTTCATCCTGATCGACTCCGAGGGCCGGCAGCTGAAGACGGTGGCCGACCGGGCCGCGGTGAAGCTTCCGCTGATCGACGGCGGCACCGAGGCGGTGAATTCCGAGGTCTTCGCCTCGATCACCGCGGTGCTGGCCGACCTGCCCCCGGACATCCTCTCGCGGCTCAACCACGCCTCCGCCCGAAGCGTGGACTCGGTTTCGCTTTCGCTGACCGGAAACCAGAAAATCTTCTGGGGGAACGCGGAGCGCAACACGGCGAAGTCGAAGGTCCTGCAGGCACTGCTGAAGGTACCGGCATCGGATCCGCCGGTGAAGGAATACGACGTCAGCACACCCGACCGTCCGGTCACCCGGTGAGCGGGATCTCAAAGAAACAAGGCGACACGCGGCACCGGTCATTGCGGAAGGCTTCCGGTGCCCATAGCGTCTCAAGTAGAAGTTACTTGACATAACATTAACTCTCAACCTGAGGGTTAACGTTATGCCGGGTGAAGGTTGAAGCCGGTTCCGGCCGGGTGTAACCCCAGACAACAGCGCACAGATTCGAACAAGGGACACAGGACGTGGCAGCACCGCAGAATTACTTGGCCGTCATCAAGGTCGTCGGCATCGGCGGGGGCGGCGTAAACGCCATCAACCGGATGATCGAGGTGGGACTCCGCGGGGTGGAGTTCATCGCCATCAACACCGACGCGCAGGCACTGCTGATGAGCGACGCCGACGTGAAGCTCGACGTCGGACGCGAACTCACGCGCGGGCTCGGCGCCGGCGCGGATCCGGAGGTTGGGCGCAGGGCCGCCGAGGACCACTCCGAGGAGATCGAAGAGGTGCTGCGCGGAGCCGACATGGTCTTCGTCACCGCCGGTGAGGGCGGCGGCACGGGCACCGGCGGCGCGCCCGTCGTGGCGCGCATCGCCCGCTCCCTGGGCGCCCTGACCATCGGCGTGGTCACCCGGCCGTTCACCTTCGAGGGCCGGCGCCGGTCCAACCAGGCCGAGTCGGGCATCGACACGCTGCGCGACGAGGTCGACACCCTCATCGTCATCCCGAACGACCGCCTGCTCTCGATCAGCGACCGCAACGTGTCGATGCTCGACGCGTTCCGTTCGGCGGACCAGGTGCTGCTCTCCGGTGTGCAGGGCATCACCGACCTGATCACCACCCCCGGCCTGATCAACCTCGACTTCGCCGACGTGAAGTCGGTGATGCAGGGCGCCGGGTCGGCGCTGATGGGCATCGGTTCGGCGCGCGGAGAGGATCGGGCCGTCAAGGCCGCGGAACTCGCCATCGCCTCGCCGCTGCTTGAGGCGTCGATCGACGGCGCGCACGGCGTCCTGCTGTCCATCCAGGGCGGTTCCGACCTCGGGCTCTTCGAGATCAACGAGGCGGCGAGGCTGGTCCAGGAAGTCGCCCACCCGGAGGCCAACATCATCTTCGGCGCGGTGATCGACGACGCCCTCGGCGACGAGGCGCGTGTCACCGTCATCGCCGCAGGCTTCGACCAGGTCGATGCGACCTCGCAGCCGGCCGTTCCCGCGGTGAAGCCCGCCGCGGCTCCGACGGTCGGCGGGGACTCCGCCCGCGCCGCCGCTCCGGCCTCCGCCGGCCTCGGCGCGTGGTCCCAGCAGCGCTTCGCCCAGTCCAACGCGGTCCCGGCGGATTCCGGGTTCGACGTCGACCTGCCCGCCGTGGTGGAGCCCGACCTCTCCTCGGGCCGCTCGGACGACCTCGACGTTCCCGACTTCCTCAAGTAACCGGGACCTCCTGCGGATGTTCTTCTGGAGGGGCGGCGTGCGGCCCGGGCTGCACGTCGCCTTCACCGATTCCTCCGCCGGCAACCTGGCCCTGAACCTCGGGGCCCCGGAGACGGCGGCCGGCAACCGGGCGCGCCTCGAGGCATCGATGGGGGTGGCGGCCGGTTCCCTGCGGTTCATGACCCAGGTGCACTCCGGCACCGTGGCCGAGGTTCCGGCCGGGAACCGGGCGGACGCGGCGGCCGACGCCCGGGGCTGGAACCCGCCGGAGGCCGACGCGCTGGTCAGCCCCGACGGCAGCCAGGCGCTGGCCGTGCTCGTCGCCGACTGCGTGCCCATCGTCCTGGCCGACTCCTCAGGCCCGGCAACCGCGGTCGTCCATGCCGGACGCAACGGCGTCCTGAAGGGCATCGTGCCCAATGCGGTGGCGGCCCTTCGGGCCTCCGGCGCCGGGGATCTCACCGCGTGGATCGGTCCGTCGGTGTGCGGGCGCTGCTACGAGGTGCCGGCCGGGCTGAGGGACGAGGTGGCCGCCGCGGTGCCGGCCGCCTATGCGGTGACCCGGCAGGGCACCCCTGCCCTCGACCTGCCGGCGGCCGTCCGGCACCAGCTGGCCGAGGCGGGAGTCGCGCTGGCGGCGGTGCCGTCCGGATCGACCCCGTGCACCCTTGAGAACACCGCGCTGTTCTCCCACCGCCGGGAACCCGGCGCGGGCCGGATCGCCGGCCTGGTCTGGCGCGCGTGAACGGCGGCAGCGGGCCGGCGGAGGACGGGCGCCGGCAGGAACTGGCCGGGCGGCTTGGGGCGGTGCGGGAACGCATCGCGGGCGCCTGCGCCGCCGCGGGCCGGACCGACGCGCCGGAGCTGATCGTCGTCACCAAGTTCTTCCCCGCCGCCGACGTGCGGCTGCTCGTCGAACTCGGGGTGCGGGACGTCGGGGAGAACCGTGACCAGGAGGCCTCCGCGAAGGCCGCCGAGACCGCCGACCTCGGCCTGCGCTGGCACTTCATCGGCCAGCTGCAAAGCAACAAGGCCCGCTCGGTCCTCCGCTACGCCACGGCGGTCCACTCCGTCGACCGGCCCTCGGTGGCGGACGCCCTGGCCAGGGCCGCGGCCGCCGACGCGGAGCGGCGCTCCGAGGCGCAGCTTCCGCCCCGGCAGGCGCTGCGGTGCTTCATCCAGGTGAGCCTGGATCCCGATGCCCGCACCGGTGGGCGTGGAGGGGCAGCACCGTCGGAGGTGCCCGACATCGCCGACCGCCTCGCCGTTGCGCCGGGGCTGCACCTTGCGGGCGTCATGGCGGTGGCCCCGCTCGGGGCCGACCCGCTGGCCGCCTTCCACCGCCTGGCGCGCATTGCCTCGGACCTGCGGGCCGGGCACCCGGGCGCGTCGGCCATCTCGGCCGGCATGAGCGGAGACCTGGAAGCCGCCATCCAGGCGGGCGCGACACACCTGCGGATTGGCTCAGATGTACTCGGTCCGCGCCCGCCGTTGCGGTAGCGTCTGCACCGGGACGGCAGTGAGACCCGCAGGGCGGAGTTTCGGCACCGGGACGAACCGAAGTATCCACTCTCTCAATGACAGGAGTTACCATGGCTGGCGCACTGCGCAAGACAATGATTTACCTTGGGCTCGCCGATGGTGACGAGCACTACGAGCCCGAGCCGAAGAGCGCCCACAGCAGGAACGAGGATTACGAAGTGGATTATGACCGTGACGAACGCCGTTCCGAGCCCGCACCCGCCCCGCGGAGCGTCCCCAGCGAGGAGTACCGGGCCCCGGTGACACCGATCAAGCGCGTCCAGTCCACCCGCGACGATTCGGCCCTGCGGCAGATCACCACGGTGCACCCGCGGTCCTACAACGACGCGAAGCTGATCGGGGAGAGCTTCCGCGACGGCATCCCGGTCATCATGAACGTCACCGACATG
Organism: Arthrobacter melezitosi; assembly: GCF_054511055.1. Taxonomy (NCBI): domain Bacteria; kingdom Bacillati; phylum Actinomycetota; class Actinomycetes; order Micrococcales; family Micrococcaceae; genus Arthrobacter; species Arthrobacter melezitosi. The sequence continues at coordinate 79,454 of NZ_JBTNDJ010000010.1, read as the reverse complement.
GGCGAATCCGATGCCAAACGCCTCGTCGACTTCTCCGCGGGCCTGGTCTTCGGGCTGCACGGAAGTATCGAAAGGGTCACCAATAAGGTGTTCCTGCTGTCGCCGTCGTATATTGAAGTTCTTGGTGAGGACCAGAAGGCCAGCGAAGCTCAGACCAGCTTCTTCAACCAGAGCTGAAGCCGGCCGGCTGTCCGCGCCTGACGCCCGCTAAGGCCCTAAGGACTGGAACCGCTCCGTGAGTTTGGTATTTGCCCTGATTTATCTCGTTCTGATGTTGTTCCAGCTTGCGCTGATCATCAGGATTATTTATGACGCCGTCCAGATTTTCGCCCGAAGCTGGCGTCCCCAGAAAATCGCGCTGGTCGTTGCCTCCGGTATTTATGCGGTGACCGATCCGCCGATCCGCGCCCTGCGGCGGGTCATTCCGCCGCTGCGAATTGGGGGAGTTTCCCTTGATCTCGCTTTCCTTGTGCTGTTTTTCGCCGTGGTGATCCTGATGGGTGTGTCCCGCGGATTCGCCACGCCATAGCCCCGGTTTAGTTTTCGAGTCCCAATAGATATAAGCTGAATCACATTCTGATGTGAATCCAGTTCTTCACGTCCACAATTCGGTACCGCAGGCAGGTCTGCCCCTGGGCAGGCGTGTCTTTAACACTACGAGGTGACCAGATGGCCCTGACGCCAGAAGATGTTGTCAATAAAAGGTTTCAGCCGACGAAGTTCCGCGAGGGCTACGACCAGGACGAGGTCGATGACTTCCTCGACGAGATCGTCGTCGAGCTGCGGCGCCTGAACCAGGAGAACGAGGAGCTGCGCCGCCGGCTCTCGGACGCCCCCGCCGGCACGCCTTCCACCGGAACGGTCCCCGCCCCGGTCGCCGCGAGCACCAAGACCGAAGAGGTCCGCGAGGAAGAGAAGAAGCCCGAGCCCGTCAAGCCCGAGCCCCGGGTCGAGGCCGCCTCGCCCGCCGCGGTCCCCGCGGCAGCCAGCGCCGAGTCCGCCGCCGGCGTCCTGGCCATGGCCCAGAAGCTCCACGACGAATACGTCAACGCGGGCGTTGAGCAGCGCGACAAGATCATCGCCGAGGCCCAGATCGAAGCCAGCAGCCTCGTCAACGACGCCCAGGACAAGAGCCGCAAGGTCCTCGGCGCCCTCGAGCAGCAGAAGAGCGTCCTGGAGCGCAAGGTCGAACAGCTGCGCAGCTTCGAGCGTGACTACCGTTCACGCCTGAAGGCCTACATCGAGGGTCAGCTGCGCGACCTCGACTCCCGCGGCTCGGTCGCCTCGGAGACGGCCGACGCCTAGGCCGGCAGGCCGCGCCGCGCCCGCGGTGCCCGGTGAGGGCACCGCAGCGCTGTACCGGATTGAGGCCGGCCCCCGGAACGGGGGCCGGCCTTTGCCGTACCCTTGAGGAGTCACCCAATCCACCCGTTCCATACCCTCTGCCGCCGCGCGGAAGCGTATGCACCCGGCACGAAAGCGTTATGAGCGAGAATCCACCGGCAGAGCAAACCCCACCGGGAACCAAGCGGACCGACAGCCCGGGCCACAGCAAGCGGGTCGGGCTCCGGTACGCCGTCCTGCTCCTGGCCTGCACCGCCGCCGCCTACGTCTTCGACCAGACGACCAAGGCCTGGGTCGTCTCGACGATGACCGAGGGCCAGGTCACCCCGGTCCTGCCGCCGCTGCTGAACTGGCACTTCATCCGCAACCCGGGGGCGGCCTTCTCGATCGGCACCAACGTCACCTGGATCTTCACCATCGTCCAGGCCCTCGTCTCGCTGGCCATCCTGACCCAGGTCCGCAAGGTCGCCTCCTGGGGCTGGGCGGTTGCCCTCGGGCTCGTGCTCGGCGGCGCCCTGGGAAACCTCACCGACCGCCTGTTCCGTGAACCGTCCTTCGGGCAGGGCCACGTCGTGGACTTCATCGCGCTGCCCAACTTCGCGATCTTCAACATCGCCGACTCCGCCGTCGTCAGCGGCGTCATCCTCGTCTGCCTGCTGACCCTGCGCGGCATCGGCATGGACGGACGGCGCAGCACCGGCACCGCCGCGGAGGACGCCGGCGGATCCGGCCCGGAGACGCCCGGGGCGGAGACCCCCGGCCCGGAGGGCAGGACCCCGTGAACGGCACCTCCCACGTGGGCACCCCGACCGCCTTCCAGGTTCCCGAGGAACTCGCCGGCTCGCGCGCCGACGCCGCGCTGGCGCAGCTGGCCGGGGTCTCCCGCTCGGTGGCCGCCGCCTGGTGCGCCGACGGCCGGGTCAGCCGCGGCGGGACGGTCCTGGCCAAGGCCGACCGGGTCTCCGCCGGCACCGAACTGCTCGTGGTGGTCCCCGACGCCGCCGACCCGCTGCGCGTGATCCCCGAGGCCGTCGAGGGCATGGGCATCCTCGTCGATGACGAGGACTTCGTGGTGATCGACAAGCCCGTCGGCGTCGCCGCCCACCCGTCCCCGGGCTGGGTCGGGCCCACCGTGGTGGGCGCCCTCGCCGCGGCCGGCTACCGGATCTCCACCTCCGGCGCCCCGGAGCGCGCCGGGATCGTGCACCGGCTCGACGTCGGCACCTCCGGGGCCATGGTGGTCGCCAAGACCGAACACGCCTACACGGTGCTCAAGCGGGCCTTCAAGGAACGCACTGTCGAAAAGGTGTACCACGCCGTCGTGCAGGGCCTGCCCGATCCCCTCGAGGGCACGATCGATGCGCCCATCGGGCGCCACCCTGCCCACGACTGGCGGTTCGCCGTCCTCGAGGACGGCCGGCCCTCGGTCACCCACTACGAGGTCCTTGAGGCCTTCGGCCGGGCCAGCCTCGTCGAAGTGCACCTCGAGACCGGCCGGACCCACCAGATCCGCGTCCACTTCTCGGCGCTGCGCCACCCGTGCGTGGGCGATCTCACCTACGGCGCCGACCCGCGCCTCGCGGCGGAACTGGGCCTGACCCGCCAGTGGCTGCACGCGCACCGCCTGGGCTTCGAGAACCCGCGCACCGGCGAGCCGGTTCGAGCGGTGAGCCCGTACCCGCTCGATCTCGAGTACGCCCTGGGCGCCCTGTCGGGGGACCGCCCGTAAACACGCCTGGGGCCGCCGGGTGGGGGCCGGAGCACCCGGGGCCGGGCCTAGAATGGTCGAGTGGTTTCAACAGCAGCGTCCCGTGAGTCCTTCGTCCACCTTCACAATCACACCGAGTACTCGATGCTTGACGGGGCGGCGAAGCTGACCGACCTGTTCAGCCACGCCGAAGAGCTGGGCATGAACGCGCTGGCCACCACCGACCACGGGTTCGTGTTCGGGGCCTTCGACTTCTGGAGCAAGGCCCGCAGCGCCGGGATCAAGCCGATCATCGGCGTCGAGGCGTACCTGACCCCCGGCACCGCCCGCACCGACCGCACCCGCGTGCAGTGGGGCGGGGGAGGGCGCGACGACGTCTCCGGAGCCGGCGCCTACACCCACATGACCCTCTGGTCGGAGTCGACCGAGGGGATGCACAACCTGTTCCGGATGTCCTCGCTGGCCTCCCTCGAGGGCTACCTGTACAAGCCCCGGATGGACAAGGACCTGCTGCAGACCTACGGCAAGGGCCTGATCGCCAGCACCGGCTGCCCCTCCGGCGAGGTGCAGACCAAGCTGCGGCTGGGGCTCTACCAGGAGGCCAAGCAGGCGGCCTCGGACTTCCGGGACATCTTCGGGGCCGAAAACTACTTCTGCGAGCTGATGGACCACGGGCTCGACATCGAGCGCAACGTCCAGGCCGACCTGATCAAGCTGGCCCGCGAACTCGGGCTGCCCCTGGTGGCCACCAACGACCTCCACTACACCCACGCCGAGGACTCCAAGGCCCACGCGGCGCTGCTGTGCGTGCAGTCCGGCTCCACCCTCGCCGACCCGAAGCGCTTCAAGTTCGACGCCGACGAGTTCTACCTCAAGTCGCCCGCCGAGATGCGGGCCATCTTCCGCGACTACCCCGAGGCCTGCGACAACACGCTGCTCATCGCCGAGCGCTGCGACGTGGAGTTCAACACCAAGGCCAACTACATGCCCCGGTTCCCCGTGCCGGAGGGGGAGAACGAGCAGTCCTGGTTCGTCAAGGAGGTCGAGACCGGCCTTGCCTACCGCTACCCGGACGGCGTGCCCGACGAGGTGCGCAAGCAGGCCGAGTTCGAGGTCGGCGTCATCACCCAGATGGGCTTCCCCGGTTACTTCCTGGTGGTGGCCGACTTCATCAACTGGGCCAAGAACAACGGCATCCGGGTCGGCCCCGGCCGCGGCTCCGGCGCCGGCTCAATGGTCGCCTACGCCATGCGCATCACCGACCTGGATCCGCTGAAGCACGGGCTGATCTTCGAGCGCTTCCTGAACCCCGAACGCGTCTCCATGCCCGACTTCGACGTCGACTTCGATGACCGGCGCCGCTCCGAGGTGATCCGCTACGTCACCGAGAAGTACGGCGACGAGCGCGTCGCCATGATCGTCACCTACGGCACCATCAAGGCCAAGCAGGCCCTGAAGGACTCCTCCCGGGTGATGGGCTACCCGTTCTCCACAGGGGAGCGGCTCACCAAGGCCATGCCGCCGGACGTCATGGGCAAGGGCCTGGCCCTGGCGGACGTGCACAACAAGGACGCCAAGCGCTACTCCGAGGCCGACGAGCTGCGTGAACTGCTCAAGACCGACCCCGACTCGGCCAAGGTGTTCGAGACGGCGCTGGGCCTCGAGGGCCTGAAGCGCCAGTGGGGCGTGCACGCCGCCGGCGTCATCATGTCCTCGGACCCGCTGATCGACATCATCCCGATCATGCGCCGGGACCAGGACGGGCAGATCATCACCCAGTTCGACTACCCCACCTGCGAGGGGCTCGGACTGATCAAGATGGACTTCCTCGGGCTGCGGAACCTGACGATCATCACCGACGCCGTAGAGAACATCCAGGCGAACCAGGGCATCGACCTGGTGCTCGAGGACCTCGACCTCGACGACAAGGCCTCCTACGAACTGCTGGCCCGCGGCGACACCCTGGGCGTGTTCCAGCTCGACGGCGGGCCCATGCGCTCCCTGCTCAAGCTCATGCGCCCCGACAACTTCGAGGACATCTCCGCGGTGCTGGCGCTCTACCGCCCCGGGCCCATGGGCGTGAACTCCCACACCAACTACGCCCTGCGCAAGAACGGGCTGCAGGAGATCGAACCGATCCACCCCGAGCTGGAGGGTCCGCTCGAGGAGATCCTCGGCGGCACCTACGGCCTGATCGTCTACCAGGAGCAGGTGATGTCCGCCGCCCAGAAGCTGGCGAACTTCACCCTCGGCCAGGCCGACATGCTCCGGCGCGCCATGGGCAAGAAGAAGAAGTCCGAGCTGGACAAGCAGCAGGCCGACTTCTTTGCCGGCATGAAGGAGAACGGCTACTCCCAGGCCGCCATGGACAAGCTGTGGACCGTCCTCGAATCCTTCTCGGACTACGCGTTCAACAAGGCCCACACCGCCGCCTACGGGCTGATCTCCTACTGGACGGCCTACCTCAAGGCCCACTACCCGGCCGAGTACATGGCGGCCCTGCTCACCAGCGTCGGCGACGACAAGGACAAGCTGGCCATCTACCTCAACGAGTGCCGCAGGATGGGCATCACCGTGCTGCCCCCGGACGTCAACGAGTCGAGCGTGAACTTCACCCCCGTCGGCAGCGACATCCGCTTCGGCATGGGCGCGATCCGCAATGTCGGGGCGAACGTCGTGGGCGCCATGGTCACCGCGCGGGAGGAGAAGGGCGACTTCACCTCCTTCAGCGACTTCCTGCAGAAGGTCCCCGCCGTCGTCTGCAACAAGCGCACCATCGAATCGCTGATCAAGGCCGGGGCCTTCGACTCGCTCAAGCACCCCCGCCGGGCGCTGGCGATGATCCACGAGGAGGCCGTGGACTCGGTCATCGTGCTCAAGCGCAACGAGGCCGCCAACCAGTTCGACCTGTTCAGCGCCTTCGACGACCCCGGCGCCGGCAGCAGCCTCTCGGTCGAGGTGCCCGACCTGCCCGAATGGGAGAAGAAGGACAAGCTCTCCTTCGAACGCGACATGCTCGGCCTCTACGTCTCGGACCACCCGCTGCAGGGCCTTGAGGGGATCCTCAGCCAGCACGCCGACCTGACGATTCCCTCGGTGATCAGCGACGAGGGCCCGGCCGACGGCGCCATCGTCACCATCGCGGGCATGATCACCTCGCTGCAGCGGCGGATCGCCAAGAACAGCGGCAACGCCTACGCCCGCGCGGAGATCGAGGACCTCGCCGGGTCGATGGAGGTCATGTTCTTCGGCCAGGTGTACGGGCCGATCTCGGGGGTGCTCGCCGAGGACCTCATCGTCGTGGTCCGCGGGCGGCTGCAGCGGCGCGACGACGGCGCGGTGATGCTCAACGCGCAGGAACTCAGCGTGCCCGACCTCAGCGAGGGCCACTCCGGCCCCGTCGTCATCTCCATGGCCCAGCACAAGGCCACGGAGGCGGCGGTGACGGCCCTGGGGGAGGTGCTGCGCACCCACCCGGGCACCAGCGAGGTGCAGATCCGGCTCAACGGCAACCGCAAGGTCGAGGTGATGAAGCTCGGGGTCGATCTCCGGGTGAACCCCACCCCGTCGCTGTTCGGGGACCTGAAGGTGCTCCTCGGACCGGCCTGCCTGGACGCCTGAGCCGGCCGCCCCGGCCTGAAGCGTCAGATGACGTAGTCGGTCGGGGCGGCGTAGCCCCCGCCGTGGTACAGCAGCGGCGCGCCGTCGGGCCCGGTCCCGCCCTCGGTCACCTCGGCGACGACGACCGCGTTGTTCTCGAAGGACAGCCGCAGAGTGATCCGCCCGATCAGCCAGCCGGCCACCCCGTGGAGCAGCGGCACCCCGTGCGGTCCGGGGCTCCAGTGGTCCCCGGCGAAGCGGTCCGGATGGCGGGCGAACCGGTCGGCCAGGGCCCGGTTGTCCAGGCCCAGCATGTGCACCGCCACGTAGTTCGTATTGGCGACGGCCGGCCAGGAGGAGGACCCCCGGTACATATTGAAGGTGAAACGGGCCGGGTCGGCCGACAGGGAGGCCACGGAGGTGGCGGTGAACCCGAAGGGCCTGCCCTGGTAGGCCGCCGTGATGATGGCGACGCCCGCCGCGTGGCGGCGGAAGACCCCGCGGAACGCGGACCCCGGTCCCGGATCGGCGGCGGGACCGTCCTTCACGAGGTTCCCCTCCATGGCTGCTCCTTCCTGTTCGGGCCTGCGGCCGGGTTCGGGCCGCCGGCGTGCGGCGGCCGCCGGCGGGTCCGGCAATCCCTCAACAGTAGGCGAGCCGGGCGGGGCGGTCCCGCTTTTGTTAATGTAGAGCCCATGCACCCCTCCGACCCGCCCGGCGCCGGCTCCTACCCACCCCCGGTCTACGCTCCGGCCCCGAACCGCACGGCGGCCCCTCCCGTGGGCCTGCTCTGGTGGGCCGCTTCGACGGCGGTGCTCGGGGTTGTCCTGGGCGGATTCTGGTGGCTCGGCGCTCCGGGCGGCATCCTCTACGGCGACAACGACCTTCCCGGAACGTGGCTGCTGCGCGACCTCACCCTGGCGGGACTTGAGCTGGTGGCCGGCGTCGCGGTGGGAACCGTGCTGGCCCGGCGCCTCGGCCGGCCCGGCCAGGTGACGCGCATCCTCGCCGCCGTGGGAGGTTCGGTCCTCGGTTCGCTGCTCGCCGTCCTCGTCGGCACCGCGCTCGGGGCATGGATCGGCCCGCACGCCGGCAGTGGGATCCCCGGCTCGGCCTTCGGGCTCCACTCACCGAGCGCCGCGGCGATCTGGCCCGCGGCCGCCGCCGCCATCGTCTTCGCCGCCGGACTCTTCGACTGGCTGCAGCGCGGCCGGCCCTGATTCCCGGGCGCCGGTCCGGGCGCCGGTAGACTGATCAAGTGGAAAATCCTGCTGCCGTGTCGGCCCGTGAGGGCTTTAGAACCATCGACCTCCGGGGGCTCTCCCTCAGCCGGCGCGAGCTGACGCGGGCGCTGCCCCGCCCCGAGGTGGGGGAGCACCCGCCCGAGGAAGCGGTCGCCCGCATCCTCGCGGACGTGCGGAGCCGGGGCCTGCAGGCCCTCCGGGACCTCGCCCGGCGGTTCGACGGCGTTGAGCAGGACCACCCGCGCGTGCCCGAGGCAGTCCTGCGCAGTGCACTGGAAAACCTCGACCCGCAGGTCCGCGCGGCTCTGGACGAGGCGATCACCCGCGCCCGCCTGTTCGCCGAGGCGCAGGTGCCGGCCGACGTCGAAGTCCGCCCGGCGGCGGGGGCACGGCTGGTCTCCCGATGGGTCCCCGTGGACCGGGTGGGCCTCTACGTGCCCGGTGGGCTGGCGGTCTACCCCTCGTCGGTGGTGATGAACGTCGTTCCCGCGCAGGCCGCCGGTGTCCCCTCGATCGCCCTGGCCTCCCCGCCGCAGAAGGAGTGGGGAGGGTGGCCCCACCCGGTCATCCTCGCGGCGGCGGCCATGCTCGGCATCACCGAGGTGTATGCGATCGGCGGCGCCCAGGCGGTGGCCGCCTTCGCCTACGGCCTCGAGGAGGCGGACGGGCACCCTCCCCTCGAACCGGTCAACGTCGTCACCGGGCCGGGCAATGTCTTCGTGGCAACGGCCAAGCGCCTCGTGCGCGGCGTCGTGGGCATCGATTCGGAGGCCGGCACCACCGAGATCGCGGTGCTCGCCGACGCCGGGGCCGACCCCGTCCTCGTCGCGGCGGACCTCGTCAGCCAGGCCGAACACGACCCGCAGGCGGCGTCGGTCCTTATCACCGACGCGCCGGCCCTGGCCGACGCAGTGCGGGTGGAACTGGGCCGGCAGGCGGCGGCAACCCGGCACAGCGAGCGGGTGCTCACGGCCCTGTCCGGCCCGCAGTCCGGGGTGATCCTCGTGGACGACCTCGAGCAGGGGCTGGAGGTCTGCAACGCCTATGCCGCCGAACACCTCGAGATCCACACCGCCGACGCCGCGGCCACCGCGGCGCGGGTCCGCAACGCGGGCGCCGTCTTCGTCGGCAAGTACAGCCCCGTCAGCCTCGGCGACTACTGCGCCGGCTCCAACCACGTCCTTCCCACCGGGGGAACGGCCTCCTTCGCCTCCGGGCTCAACACGACGACCTTCCTGCGGGCGCTGCAGGTCGTGGAGTACTCCCGCAGCGCGCTGGAGGAGGTCAGCGCACCGATCGGAGCGCTCTCCGCGGCCGAGGACCTGCCCGCCCACGGCGACGCCGTTCGGGCGCGCTTTCCGCGGGAAAACCACTAGATGTGGTAATTGCACGCTTGTAGTTTCCCCACATCTGGTTCTACACTTGAACCATCCGGACCGCCCCGCGGCCCGGCACCCGCCCCATCCGGCCCGCGCGGAGACAGGAGTACGCAGTGCACTGCCCCTACTGCCGCAACTCCGACTCCCGGGTCGTTGACAGCCGGCTGGCCGACGACGGCTCGGCAATCCGGCGGCGCCGGCAGTGCCACCAGTGCGGGCGCCGGTTCACCACCGTCGAAACGACAAGCCTCAGCGTCATCAAGCGTTCCGGTGCCGGTGAGCCCTTCAGCCGCGGCAAGGTGATCAACGGCGTCCGGAAGGCCTGCCAGGGCAGGCCGGTCACCGAGGACGACCTGGCCCTCCTGGCCCAGGAGGTCGAAGAGTCGGTGCGGGCCAGCGGCGTCGCGGAGATCGACGCCCACGAGGTGGGGCTGGCGATCCTCGGCCCCCTGCGGAAGCTCGACCAGATCGCCTACCTGCGCTTTGCCAGCGTCTACCAGGGCTTCGAGTCGCTCGAGGACTTCGAGGACGCGATCGCCACCCTGCGGCTCCAGTCGCAGGAGAGCGCCAAGGTACCTTCAGGGGCGCAACGGCCGCTGACCGCGCACTAGCTGCGCCTTGAGACCCCGGTGGTGGCGGCGGAGGGGAAGCCGGCGCCACCACCGGCACCACTTCGGCGGCCCCCGCCCGGAAGACACCGGCCCGAATACACCGGCCCAAAAGACACGGGCCCAAAAGACACCGGCATGGAACAGGCCCGCGCCCGGGGGGGGGGGGGGACGGTTTTTTCTGTTTCTCCCTCTTCCTGGAGGGGGACAGCAGGAGCGCCGCCTGCAGGGCGCCGCCGACAATGCCGGCCTGGTTCTTCAGCTGGGCCGGGATGATGGGGGTGCGCAGGTCCAGGGCGGGAAGGTACTCGGCGCTGCGCTTGGAGATTCCGCCACCGATGATGAACAGCTCGGGGGAGAAGAGGAACTCCACGTGGGAGAAGTACCGCTGGAGCCGCACGGCGTACTCGTCCCAGCCGATCCCGTCCCGTTCGCGTGCCACCGCCGAGGCCTTCGACTCGGCGTCGTGCCCGTCGACCTCAAGGTGCCCCAGCTCGACGTTGGGCACGAGCTGCCCGTTGAAGATGAACGCCGAGCCGATGCCGGTGCCCAGGGTGATCACCAGCACGGTGCCGGCCACGCCCTTGCCGGCGCCGTAGCGCACCTCGGCCAGGCCGGCGGCGTCGGCGTCGTTGATGACATGGACGCTGCGGCCCAGCACCCGGGTGAACAGGGCGTCGACGTCCGTGTCGACCCAGCTCTTGTCGACATTCGCCGCCGAGCGGGCCACGCCGTGCTGGATGATGGCGGGGAACGTGACACCCACCGGCACATCGGCCGCCGGGCCGCCGGGGCGGGAGGAGAGCTCGGCCACGATCTCGGCGACCACGGCGGCCACCGCCTCCGGGGTCGCCGGCTGCGGGGTGGGGATCCGGTAGCGCTCGCCGACGATTTCGCCCTTGGCCAGGTCGACAATGCCGCCCTTGATTCCGGTGCCGCCGATGTCGACACCGATGACGGTGGCAGGCAGTTTCCGGCCGGGCTTCTTCTTGTCGATGTCCTTGGGCATGTTTCTCCTGGTGGAATTCGTGGCCGGCCGGGCTTCTCGCCCCGCCCGCACGGTTTCGGGGGTTGGTCGGTGTGCACTGGCCGCCGGATGGCGGGTCAGGGAAGGGTGAGGATCTCGGCTCCGGTGTCGGTGACCACCAGGGTGTGTTCGAACTGGGCGGTGCGCCTGCGGTCCCGGGTGACGACCGTCCAGTCATCGGGCCACATGTCCCACTCGATGGTGCCGAGGGTCAGCATCGGTTCGATGGTGAAGACCATCCCGGTTTCGATCACGCGGTTGTAGGCCGGGGCGGCGTCGTAGTGCGGGATGATCAGGCCGGTGTGGAATGCCTCGCCGACGCCGTGGCCGGTGAAGTCGCGCACCACGCCGTAGCCGAAGCGGCGGGCGTAGGATTCGATGGCTCGGCCGATCACATTGATCTCCCGCCCCGGGGCGACGGCCCGGATCGCGCGGTTCAGCGCCTCCTTCGTCCGCTCCACGAGCAGGCGGGATTCCTCGTCCACCTCGCCGATCAGGAAGGTGGAGTTCGTATCGCCGTGCACGCCGTCGAGGTAGGCGGTGATGTCGATGTTGAGGATGTCGCCGTCGCGGATCACCGTGTCGTCCGGGATCCCGTGGCAGATCACCTCATTGAGTGAGGAGCAGATCGACTTGGGGAATCCGCGGTAGCCGAGCGTCGACGGGTAGGCGCCGTGGTCGAGCAGGAATTCATGGCCGACCCGGTCAAGGGCGTCGGTCGTGACGCCGGGCAGGGCGTGGCGGCCCACCTCCTCGACGGCCTGGGCGGCGAGCCGGCCGGCCTTGCGGATCTTCTCGATCGTCTCGGGGCTCTTCACCTCCGAGCCCGTGAAGGGCGCCGGGGCCTTGCGGCCGACGTATTCGGGGCGGGTGATGCCGGAGGGAACGGGACGCCGGGGACTGACCATGCCGCGCTGGAGCGTGCCAACGGGTGCGGTGCCAGGATTGTGGGGCATACCCTTGATCTTATAGGTGGCGGGGTTCAGAGCTGAAAGCGGTTCCCCGCCGGCTGGCGCAGCCACCGGAGGGCCGGCACCGGAGCCGGCCGCTTCCGACGGGAAGTCCACGACGCAGGAGGAGACAACGATGCCCCAGTACTGGTTCAATGTGCGCACCCACGAGGTCGAGGTCGACGCGCAGTCCGACTGGAAGCAGCTCATCGGCCCGTATGAGACGCGGGCGGAGGCCGAGCGCGCTCTCGAGAAGGTCCAGCAGCGCAACCGCGCCTGGGACGCCGACGACGAGGACTGAGCGCCGGCGCGTCCGCTAGAAGGAGTGCTCCGGCCCGGGGAAGGAACCGCTGCGGACCTCGTCGGCGTAGCGCGCGGCCGCGTCGGCCAGCACACCGCGGACATCGGCGAACTGCTTGACGAACCTCGCCTGCCTGCCGCCCCGCAGTCCGGCCATGTCCTGCCAGACCAGCACCTGCCCCGTCGTCGAGGCGCCGGCGCCGATGCCGATGGTGGGTACGCGCACTGCGGCGTCGACGTCGGCCGCGACGTCCGCCGGGACCATCTCCATGAGGATGCAGAAGGTGCCGGCCTCCTCAAGGGCCAGGGCGTCGTCGAGGACCGCCCGGCCGGTGTCCCCGCGGCCTTGCACCCGGTAGCCGCCGAGGGCGTGTTCGCTCTGGGGAGTGAAGCCGATGTGCGCCATGACCGGGATGCCGGCCCGGACCAGGGCCCGCACGGTGTCGGCGTACTGGGCGCCGCCCTCCATCTTCACGGCGTGCGCCCCGCCCTCCTTCAGCAGCCGCACCGACGAGCCGACGGCCTGGGCGGGGGAGACCTCGTAGCTGCCGAACGGCAGGTCGGCCACGATGAGGGGGCGGCGGGCCGCGGAGCTCACCGCGCGGGTGAACAGCACCATCTCGTCGAGCGTGATCGGCAGGGTCGTTGAGTGTCCAAGCACGTTGTTGGCGGCGGAATCGCCGACGAGGAGCACCTCGATGCCCGCCTCGTCGAAGATCTGCGCTGCGTACTGGTCGTAGGCCGTCAGCATGGCGAAACGCCGGCCCTCCGCCTTGGCCTGCTGGAGGTGGTGGGTCCGGATCTTCGCGGGGCGCGGAGCCTGGGCGGCCGGATCCGCGGGGGTGGAAGCCCCCGTGCCGTAGGGAGCGGGCATTTCGGCGGAAGTCATGAATCCGAGCCTACTTCACCCCCTGGCGCATCCCGGAGCCGGGCCCGCCGCCTCCGGTAACCGCCCTGTAACATCGCCCCGCCATACTGGGCGGGCACCGGCGGACGCACGTGGGTCGTCCGGATCAGTAGAGTATGGAGAGATTCCGGCTCGGCCGGCCACCAGGTGCCGGCAGGAAACAGCTCGGCGCAGCGCAGACGCGGCAGGAAAGAGGGTAGGGATGAACCGGCAGCAGGAATTCGTACTGCGGACGATCGAGGAACGGGATGTCCGTTTCGTCCGGCTGTGGTTCACCGACGTCGTGGGATCGCTCAAGTCGGTCGCCCTGGCGCCGGCCGAGGTCGAAGGGGCGTTCGAGGAGGGCCTCGGCTTCGACGGCTCATCCATCGAGGGCCTGGCCCGCGTCTTCGAATCCGACATGCTCGCCCAGCCCGACCCCTCGACGTTCCAGATCCTGCCCTGGCGCGGCGACAAGGAGCAGACCTCGAGGATGTTCTGCGACATCCTCACCCCCGACGGCCAGCCCTCCGCCGCCGATCCGCGCAGCGTGCTGAAACGGACCCTCGCGAAGGCCGCGGACATGGGCTTCACCTGCTACACGCACCCCGAGATCGAGTTCTACCTGCTGAAGTCCGCCGAGCTCGGCGCGGACGGCCGCCCCGTCCCGGTGGACCAGGCCGGCTACTTCGACCACGTGCCCGGCGGCGTCGCCCAGGACTTCCGCAGGACCGCCGTCGCCATGCTCGAATCGGTGGGCATCAGCGTCGAGTTCAGCCACCACGAGGGCGGGCCGGGGCAGAACGAGATCGACCTGCGGTACGCCGACGCGCTGCAGACCGCCGACAACATCATGACCTTCCGCACCGTGGTGAAGGAGGTCGCGCTGACCCAGGACAGCTACGCCACCTTCATGCCCAAGCCCTTCTCCGAACACCCGGGTTCGGGCATGCACACCCACTTCTCGCTCTTCGAGGGCGACTCGAACGCCTTCTTCGAAGCCGGCGCCGAGTTCCAGCTCTCCAAGACCGCCCGCCAGTTCATCGCCGGCATCCTGCGCCATGCGCCGGAGTTCACCGCGGTGACGAACCAGTTCGTCAACTCGTACAAGCGGCTCTGGGGCGGGGGCGAGGCGCCCAGCTACATCTCCTGGGGCCACAACAACCGTTCCGCGCTGGTGCGCATCCCGTTGTACAAACCGAACAAGGGGCAGTCCGCCCGGATCGAGTACCGCGGCATCGACTCCGCGGCGAACCCCTACCTCGCCTACTCCGTCCTGCTCGGTGCGGGGCTCAAGGGCATCGAGGAGGGCTACGAGCTGCCCCAGGGCGCGGAGGACGACATCTGGAGCCTCACTCCCGCCGAGCGGCGCGCCATGGGCCACGACCCACTGCCGGCGAGCCTCCACGACGCGGTGCGCGCGATGGAGGAATCCGAACTCGTCGCCGGGATCCTCGGCGAGCAGGTCTTCGAGAACTTCCTGCGCAACAAGCGCGCCGAATGGCACGACTACCGTATCGAGGTCACCCCCTATGAGCTGCGCCGCAACCTGGGCATCCTCTAAAGGAACCCGCCGGGCCGGTGGTGCCCGATGAGCCTGACGGGAAGGCTCATCAGCGCCGGCTTCACCGACCTTGAAAAAAGCACGCGTTTCCTCGAGGCGCCCGAACTGGCGGGCATCGACGGGGAGGTGCTCTTCGCCGCGCTGGGCCACGCCGCCAGCCCCGACCTGGCCCTCCAGTCGTGCGTGCGCCTGCTGGCCGCCGAACCGGCGGCGGCGGACCTCCTGACCCGGGAACCGGCGCGTGCCACGGCGCTCTTCCGGCTGCTGGGCGCCTCGGAGGCGCTGGGGGAGTTCCTGATGCGCCACCCCGGGCACCTCGATGCGGTGCGCCCCCCGGCACCGGGGGGCCCCGCCGTGGCACCGGAGGAGCTCCGGGCCTCCCTGCTGGCCTCCGTCGGGGCCGACCCGGAGGCGGAGAACCCGGTCGCCGGGGAGACCGGCACCGGCGCCCACCAGCGCCTGCGCACGGCCTACCGCCGGCACCTGACCGAACTGGCGGTGCGGGACCTGTCCCACCCCTCACCCGTCGACTACCTGCCCACCGCGGCCCGCGAACTGGCCGACCTGGCCGCGGCCGCCCTCGAGGCCTCCCTCGCCGTGGCCCGCGCCGAGCTGGCCGGAACCTACGACGCCGCCGACATCGCCGCCGTCCGGCTCGCCGTCATCGGCATGGGCAAGTGCGGGGCTGGGGAGCTCAACTACATCTCCGACGTCGACGTGATCTACGTGATCGAGGCCCCGTCCCTCGACGAGGCCCTCGCCAGCCGGATCGGCACGGCCCTGGCCACCGGCATCTCGCGCGGGGTCTACTTGCCGGGGCCCGAACCGGCCCTGTGGGAGGTGGACGCCAACCTCCGGCCGGAGGGGCGCGACGGGCCGCTCGTGCGCACGCTGGATTCGCACCTCAACTACTACTCCCGGTGGGCCTCCACCTGGGAGTTCCAGGCGCTGCTCAAGGCGCGCGCCGTGGCGGGAGACCCCGACCTGGGGCGCCGCTACGAGGAGGCGGTGGCCCCGCTGGTGTGGACCTCCTCGGAGCGGGAGGGCTTCGTCGAATCGGTCCGGGCGATGCGGCGGCGGGTCACCGAGAACATTCCGCGGCACGAGGAACCCAAACAGCTCAAGCTCGGCAGCGGCGGCCTGCGGGACGTCGAATTCACCGTGCAGCTGCTGCAGCTCGTGCACGGCCGCGTTGACGAGAGCCTGCGGGTCCGTGACACCGTCACGGCGATCAAGGCCCTCAGCGCCGCCGGCTACATCGGCCGGGCTGACGCGCTCGACCTCGACAACGCCTACCGCTACCTGCGGCTCCTTGAGCACCGCATCCAGCTGACGCAGATGCGCCGCACCCACCTGATGCCCGACGGCGACGCGGCCCGCCACGCGCTGGCCCGCTCGACCGAGGGGGCGGAGGCCGGCGTGCGCCCCACCGCGCGGAGCATGGTCGAGAAGTGGCAGCAGACCCGCCGGCTGGTGGAGCGGCTGCACGAGACGATCTTCTACCGGCCCCTGCTCAATACCGCGGCGAACCTCAGCGTCGAGGACGTCCAGCTCACCCCCGAGGCCGCCCAGGCGCGGTTGGCCGCCCTGGGATATTTGGACCCCAGGGGCGCCATGCGCCACATCGAGGCACTCACCGGCGGCATCCGGCGCCGCGCTGTGCTCCAGCGCCAGCTCCTGCCGATCCTCCTGGCATGGTTTGCCGACGGCGTGGACCCCGACGCCGGCCTGCTGGGCTTCCGCCGCCTCAGCGAGTCGCTGGGGGAGAGCCACTGGTACCTCGGGATGCTGCGGGACTCCAAGGCCGCCGCCGAGCGGCTGTGCAACGTGCTGTCCTCGAGCCGGTTCATCACCGACCTGCTTGAGGTCTCCCCGGAGTCCACGAAGTGGCTCGGATCGGACCGCGAGCTGGTGCCGGATTCCTTCGACTCCCAGTGGCAGGAAATCCGGTCCAAGATGTCGCGCCACCCCGAGCCGCCGGATGCGATGCGGCTGACCCGCCTCATCCGCCGGCGGGAACTGCTCCGCATCGCCATTGCCGACAGTGCCGGACTGCTGACCCAGGCCGAGGTGGGCACCGCGCTCTCGGACGCCGACCGGGCCGCCGTGCTCGGGTCCCTCCACGTCGCCGAGAACGCCGTGCACGCCTCCGAGTCCCGGCTCACCGACGTCGTCGTCATCGCCATGGGCCGCCAGGGCGGGCGGGAAATCACCTACGGCTCCGACGCCGACGTGCTGTACGTGCACCGGCCGCTGCCGGGTGCCGACCCGGCCGCGGCGCAGCGCCAGGCCGAAAAGGTGGTGGCCCAGCTCGCCGCCAACCTCACCCAGCCCGGCAGGCCGCCCGTGCTGGCCGAGCGGGTCCTGGAGATCGACGCGGCCCTGCGCCCCGAGGGCCGGCAGGGACCGATGGTGCGCTCCCTCGACTCCTTCCGCGAGTACTACAAGAGGTGGTCGTTGATCTGGGAGGCGCAGGCCCTGCTGCGGGCGCGGCCGATGGCGGGCAGCGACGAGCTGGCGGCCGACTTCCTGGCGCTCATCGACCCGATCCGGTACCCGGCGTCGCTATCCGAGGCCGACGAGCGCGAAATCCGCAGGATCAAGGCGCGGATGGAGGGCGAACGCCTCCCGCGCGGGGCGGACCCCTCACGCCACCTGAAGCTGGGCCGGGGCGCCCTCAGCGACGTCGAATGGCTGATCCAGCTCCTGCAGCTGCGGCACGCCGCCGCGGTTCCCGCCCTGCGGACCGCCTCGACGCTGGAGGCCATGGACGCCGTGGAGGCGGCCGGGCTGCTGCCGGCCGCCGAGGTGGAGACCCTGCGGCGCAGCTGGCTGCTGGCGAGCAGGCTGCGCGCGGCCAACGTCATCTGGAGCGGGCGCACCTCGGACGTGCTGCCGTCCTCCCGCCGCGACCTCGAGGCGGTGGCGCGCTGGTGCGGTTACGGGCCCGGCAGGGGCGCCGGACTCGAGGAGGACTACCTGCGGCTGACCCGCCGGAGCCGGGCCATCTTCGAGCGCAACTTCTACGGAACCTGATTCCGGACCGGGCGGCCCGGGCATCAGCCGCGGCCGGCGCCGCCGCGGCCGGCGGGCCGGCAGGGAGCGCTTCCCTCCGCTCGACCGAGCACTCGCGCGGGGTGTCCAGGTTCTTCGACAGGCAGCCGGGGGTGGTGCGGCCATGCGCGAAGCGGGGTGTCACGGAGTACGTAGACGCCGCTTCCATCGGCCGCCTCCGGGGACCTGAGTAGTGCCCCCGCCCGAACATTGGATGCTTGAGGTAACTACCCGTTAACGGTCATTGCACTACCCGAACTCCTCAAACGGGCTTCGATTCGATTGCCGCCGATTGATCAGCAACCCTACGGTCGGGGCATCCCGCGCGCGCGGGCTCTCCCCGAAGCAAAGGGCTCATTATGCGTTTCTCATCAGTGGTAGCCACGACGGCGCTCGGACTCGTCGTCGCATTGGCACCAGCCGGACCCGTTTTCGCCGCGCCGGAGGACGACCGCCGGGCCGCCTGCGCCGCAGTGAACGGTGAATTCAGCGGCAGGGGCAACAATCAGACCTGCACGGTCACCACGGTGGTCGTCGGCCCCGCCGTTCCCGATGGCGGTCCGACGACCACGTTCGGCGGGGACCGCCCTGCCGGCGATCCGGTCACCGTGGACACATCGCAGCCGGTTCGCCAGCCCAACCCCGACGTGTCAATCGAGGAGCGCGATGCCGGCGACGCGACCGTCGTCGAAACCGAGCGGACCGGCACCCCCGTCGTCACCGAGGAGGACCGCGACGCGGGTGAGGCCACCGGCGAGGACATCGTCGTCGCCGGGGCCCCGACCTCCACCACCCGCACGGAGCACGGCACGACCACGGCCACCGAGCAGCCGATCACTACCAACTGCCGCCGGGTCAACAATGACCGGTCGGCCAAGCCCGTCGAGAAGTGCGACCGGGCCGTCCTGACCACCAGGACGACACCCACCACGGTTGTCACCACGACAACCACGCCCCGGGAGCGGGTCACCACCACCACCCAGCCGCGGGAGACGCTCATCACGACGACCACGCCGGTCACCGCGGTGTCCACCAGTTCGCAGCCGCGTGAATCGTGCACCACCACGACCTACCAGACGCAGATCGCGACGGCGACGACGCAGCAGACGGAACGAACGGCGACGACCACCCAGCAGACAACGCGGACAACCACCACGACGAGAACGACGTTCACCTTCGACAAGTCCAACGGGCTGGCGCAGCCGGGCACGCCGGCCGCGTCGACGTCGACCGCCCCGGGAGATCCGGTGATCACAATGGCTGAGGTTCCGGGTACTCCGGTCCTGACCACGGGGACCCGGCCCGGCGAGCCGGAATCGGACGTCGTCTGCACCCCGATCGCTCCGGTGATCACGGCCACCGACGGTGAAACGAGGCAGGACGTGACGACGGCGACGGTCCCCGCCGAGCCGACCGTCACGGTGACCCGTGAGGACATCGATCCCCTCGTGGTGGAGACCGAGGCCCCGGGAGCACCGATCGTCACCACCGATACCCGCACCACCGGCCAGACCTGCCACAAGAACCCCGCGACGGCGGAACAGCGGCGCAACCGCTGCTGAGCAGGTTTGGACCCTTGAAGGCTGCCGTCCACCAGTTCGGTGGGCGGCGGTTTTTCGTGCCGGGCACGCGGTGCCCGGTGGGCCCCGTCCTCCGGACCCGGCGTGAAGGCCTCAGCCGGCCCGGCTTGCCTCCAGATCCGCGGCCAGGGCCGGGGCGAGGGAGCGCATATAGGTGGAGGTCACATGGTTGTCGTCGTAGTAGACGTGCGCTCCACCGATGGAGGCGTAGCACCGCCCGTCGGGGCAGAACTGGTCCGACAGGTCGAGGACCTTGATCCGGTCCGCATCGGCCGCCTTCGCTGCTTCGGCAAGGGGGTCGGCGGGAAGCGCGTCGGCGCCGTCGTTGGAGCAGGCACGGGGGTCGGTGGAGTTGTGCGCCAGGCACTCGGACGTGGTGCGGTTCAGGGTCAGCGGCGTATCCCGCAGGACGAACACCTCGCTGCCCGCCTCCGCCCACGGCAGGGCCCGGCGGGCGAAGCCGTCACGGTACTGCTCGAACTGCGGGCGGCCGGTCCCGTCACCGATCTCCTCCACCACACCGAAGGACGAAACGAAAACGAGTTCCGGCTTTTCGGCGGTGATCCGCTCGGAGACCTCCCCGCTCCACTTCAGGCACTTCTTCCGATACGCCTCGCTGGTGGTCGGCTTTCCCTTGAACGCCACCCGGGGCACATCGACAACCGGACAGCCGTCCACGACGCTCTTCTTGACGACCCAGCGGTTCTGCCGGGCAAGTTCGAAGATCGCCGCCTGCCACTGCTCGGCGTGGGAATCTCCCACCAGCCATACAGTGGCGGCCGGCTCGGCACCGCCGGCGAAGTCGCATTCGATCAGCCGGTTCGCCTTCTTGATCCACAGGGGGTCGGCAGCCCGCCCGCATTCCGGGGCGGGCCTCTCATAGGATTCGGCGGCGGTCACCACCTCCGTGGCGGGCAGCCCCAGCGGATCCGGGCAGAGCCGGTCGGGCTGGAGGCTGCCGGCGCCGAAACAGGAGCTCCGTGAGGCGTCCTTGAGGACCGCGCTGTGGTCGCGTTCGGCCCGCTCGACGCTCACGATCATGGCCGCGGCCACCACGGAGACGGCCGCCATCGACGCGGCGGTCAGGGCGAGCACGCGGCCGAGGGGCGCACCGGCAAGCAGCGAGGTGCGGCCGGGATCCTCGACCAGGGACTTGGTCAGCGCGGCCAGGGCCACCGCAACGACGAGCAGCAGCACCTCATCGGCGAGGGTGGGGTCCCGGTCCAGGACGCTGGGGGCCAGGACGATCAGCGGCCAGTGCCACAGGTAGAGGGAGTAGGAAATATCCCCGAGGAACTGGACCGGCGGAGCCGCCAGCGCGGTGTTCGGGGACCACCGCGGATGATGCGGTCCGGAGGCCAGGACGAGCATGGTCCCGGTCACCGGCAGAAGCGCGGCGGCACCAGGGAAGGCCGTGTCCTCGGTGAAGTTCACCGCCGCGAAGAGGATCAGCCCGAGCCCCAGCACCTGCGCGGCGCCGCTCAGGCCCAGACCCAGCCCTCCCGGCCGTCCGCGGGCGAAGAGCCGGAACGGGGCGGCCGTCGCCACGAGCCCGCCGGCGGCGAACTCCCAGACCCTCGTCTGCGTGACGAAGTAGGCTTCGCTGGGGCTGGTGTGCGTCAGGTGGATGCAGACGAGCAGGGAAAGTCCGCCGAGGACCGCCAGGCCGGCCCGGACCACCGGTACCGAAGGGAGCCTCCACCGGGCGGCGAGGAGGAAAAGGCCGAGCAGGACCAGGGGCCAGACGAGGTAGAACTGTTCCTCGACCGACAGGGACCAGTAGTGCTGCACCGTGGACGGCGCGGCGTTGTCGGCGGAGTAGTTGAGGGACTTGTCCGCGAGGACCCAGTTTTCGACATAGGCGGTGGCGGCGATGGTCTCCCAGGCGAGGGAGGCCCACCGCGGAAAGGGCAGGAAGATCCAGGCCGCGGCCAGGGACACCAGGGCCACCGTGAACGCGGCGGGCAGGAGCCGCTTGATGCGGCGGAGGTAGAACGCTCCGAGCCGGACGCCGCCCGTGCGCCCCAGCTCGGAGAGCAGGTGCTTCGTCATCAGGAAACCCGAGATGACGAAGAACACGTCCACCCCGACGTAGCCGCCGGGAAGCCACGCGGGCCAGAGGTGGGCGACCACCACGAGCAGCACGGCGACCGCCCGGAGGCCCTGGACGTCCCTGCGGACCTCCTTGGCGCGCGTCGTGCGGCTGGCCGGGGGCGCCATCGTGCGCACGGCGTTGCTCATTAACCGACCCCTCCATCCGTCGAACGGTTTTTGCGGCGCTCGGAAAATTCTAAGGGTGCTGTGCTTTCAAGCCAATTCGGGGTCGCTGGATCCACCGACGTCCGGCCCCTGGCGTGTGCCTATCCTTTCATCGACGGCCCGCGCGGCGGCGCAGCAGATTTCGGTGGAAATCCCGGCTGTGCTGTGTCAGGGCGCCGCGGCAGTGCGGGGGTTCCGCATCACGGTTTGGCTGGGGTCCCGGCCCGTCCGCGCACCCGGAGCGACTCCTCTGACACTGCGCGATTGCGCATCTGTGCCCGGTGCTGGGGCATGCGCCTGGTAATCCGGGGCGCCCGGCCCGCCGCGCCGTCAGGGCGCACCCGGTGTGCAATCCGCGCGGGGCGGGATTACGGGGTCAGAACCGGATGGTCTTGGAGACCCGGCATTTATTGCTGCCGGGGGCGACCCGCTCCGCGTGGAGGCCCTGCAGGACCTCCTGGTCGGTCAGCGAGTGGCCGTCGGCAGCGGCAAGGGTCTGGATCTGCGCCGCCCCCACCGCGAGGACCTTGCTGTCCTCCACCTCTGCACCCGCATCCAGCTCGACTTCGACCTCGTATGTTTTCTCCATGGTCGATTGTTGCGCCGAACCGCCGGTTTGAACAGGTTCGCCCTACCTTCAATCGCCCGGTCGGCTCCGTCCGCCATAGCCGCCGAGACTGCAGTTCACCACCCTTTGCCTGGTCCAAAGCGTGGTGACCTGCTGATTCGGTGGGGGAGAACCAAAAGTGGCGGTGGGTGCCGCCCGCGCGCGGCCGCCAGCCTCCGTCGAGAATGCAGCTCACCACCCTTTGCCGGGGACGAAGCGTGGTGAGCTGCGGACTCGGCGGGGAATTGCCGAAGGCCCCTCCGCTCAGGCGAGCGGAGGGGCCTTCGGGGCGCTCCGTGGGGACTTCGAGGCCGACGGCGGGCACTTACCCGCTAGGCCCCGAGATTCCGGCTAGACGCCGTAGTACAGCTCGAACTCGTAGGGGTTCGGGCGCAGCGACAGCGGGAAGATCTCCACCTCACGCTTGTACGCGATCCAGGTCTCGATGAGGTCCTGGGTGAAGACCCCGCCTGCCTGCAGGAACTCGTTGTCCGCCTCGAGGGCGAGCAGTGCCTCCTCCAGCGACCCGGGAGCCTTCTGGATGTCCTTGGCTTCCTCCGCAGGCAGCTCGTAGAGGTCCTTGTCGATGGGGTCGGCCGGTTCGATCCGGTTCTTGATCCCGTCGAGGCCGGCCATCAGCTGGGCCGCGAACGCCAGGTAGGGGTTGGACGAGGGGTCCGGAGCCCGGAACTCGATGCGCTTGGCCTTGGGGTTGGAGCCCGTGATGGGGATCCGGATGCCGGCCGAGCGGTTGCCCTGCGAGTACACCATGTTGACCGGGGCCTCGAAGCCCTTCACGAGGCGGCGGTAGGAGTTCACCGTCGGGTTGGTGAAGGCCAGGACGGCGGAGGCGTGCTTGAGCAGGCCGCCGATGTACCAGCGGGCGGTGTCCGACAGGCCGGCGTAGCCGCGCTCGTCGTAGAACAGCGGCTGCCCGCCGGTCCAGAGGGACTGGTGGCAGTGCATGCCCGAGCCGTTGTCGTTGAAGACCGGCTTGGGCATGAAGGTCGCCGACTTGCCCCAGGCGTTCGCGACATTCTTCACGATGTACTTGAACTTCTGCAGGTCGTCCGCAGCGTGGGTCATCGTCGTGAACTTGTAGTTGATCTCGGCCTGGCCCGCGCCGCCGACCTCATGGTGGGACCGCTCGACCTCGAGGCCGGCCCGGTCCAGCTCGACGCAGATGGCGTCGCGGAGGTCGGCCTGCTTGTCGACCGGGGAGACGGGGAAGTAGCCGCCCTTGAACGGGGTCTTGTTGCCCAGGTTCCCGCCGACCTCCTCGCGGCCGCTGTTCCACGGGGCCTCGATGGAGTCGACCTTGTAGAAGCTTCCCTGCGGGGAGGACTCGTACTGGACGTTGTCGAAGATAAAGAACTCGGCCTCGGGGGCGAAGAAGGCCGTGTCGGCGATGCCGGTGGAGGCCAGGTACGCCTCCGCGCGCTCGGCGACGCCGCGCGGGTCGCGGTGGTACGGGTCACCGGTGCGGGGGTTCACGATCGAGAAGTTCAGCGCCAGGGTCTTCTCCACCCGGAACGGGTCGATGAAGGCCGTGGTGACGTCGGGGATCAACTGCATGTCCGATTCCGCGATGCCCTGGAAGCCGCGGATGGACGAGCCGTCGAACAGCTGGCCGTGGATGAAGAAGTCGGCGTCGACCGATTTCGCCGGCACATTGAAGTGCTGCTGCACCCCGGGCAGGTCGGTGAACCGGACGTCGACGAACTTCACCTCTTCGTCAGCGATGTACTTGAGGACTTCGTCCGCATTCTTGAACATGGATTGATGCTCCTTACGCATAGCTTGGGTAACGGCCCGGCGTCGTCGGGTGTCCGCGTCAACAGGAAGCGGACACACGGGCAGTGCCTTGCTGCAGCCGACAAGTTACAACTGTAGAAGCGCGCAGTTTCCCTCTGGTGTCACTGTTGTTTCCGGCACGTTACTTAATAGGCAGTCCTTTCAGCCTAGCCTGCCCGCCCGGAATCCCCGGGGCCGCGCCCGCACCGCCCGGCCCGGGACGCCGCCCGGTGCCCGCGGCACCTGCGGGGCGCACCGCGCCGGTAAACTGGGCCTGTGGTGAATCGAAACGACCTCGGATCCTGGCTCAACGGACCTCCTTCCTCCGGAGCCCAGGACTGGCCCGGGCAGCGGCTTGGGCGTCCCCAGGCGGGTCCGGGTTCGATCGCGCGGGTGGGCCCCCGCGTGCTTGCCCTGTTCATCGACTGGGCGCTGTGTTCGCTCATCTCCGGGGCCTTCTTCGGCTGGGACGGTTTCGCCACGACATACCTGTTCCTCCTGGAGCAGATCCTCCTCGTCGGCTTCTTCGGCTACAGCATCGGACACCGGGTGCTGAGGATGCAGGTGCAGACCCTCGACGGCCGCCCCGCCGGCTTCCTGACCGCCGCAATCCGCTCGGTGCTGATCTGCCTCGTGATTCCCACACTGATCGCCGACGCGGACCAGCGCGGCCTGCACGACCGCGCCCGCGGCACCGTCCTCGTGCGGTTCTAGTCCGCCCCACTCTCTGCAGCGCCGGACCTGGATCGGATCCGCCCGGGGCGCCTGATCCGCACCTGAAGCCCGCGGCGCCGCAGCAACGGGCACCGCCTCCCGTAACACCGGCCTTAAAGCACTGTGGCAGGAAACCCCGGACATCCGGGAGCTTCCTGCCACAGGCAAGGTGTGGAGCCTAGCGGCCCCTCATCGCCCTGCGGTCCGGGCGGGCCTTGAATGGATCGACACCCTTGGGGATCGGCAGGCGGGTACCGAGGGCGCGCAGGCGCTTGTCGACCGCGTACACTTCCTGCTTCGTCAGGGACTTCTTGAGCTTCTGGGCGGTCTTGGCAACCTTGGCCAGCGGCACCTGGCCCTCGCCGCGGCCGGCCTGGATCACGTGGACGGGCACGTTCGGGACGATGCGCGCCATCTTGCGCCGCTCATCGTCCACCAGGCGCTTGACGCGTCCTGAGGGTCCCTCGGTGACGAGCACGATCCCCGGGCGTCCGATGGCACGGAAGACGGCGTCCTGGGACCGCGGGTTCATGGCGACCGGCTGTTCCTCCAGGATCCAGCCCCTGCGCAGCACGCTCAGCGCGGCGCCGGCCGCGCCGGGTTTGCCTTCGATCTGGGAGAAGGCGGCCCGCTCGGCGCGGCGGGAGAGGATGAACACCGCCGCCAGGAAGGCCAGCGGCACCGCGATCAGCATCAACGTCACGACGTTCTGGATGAGCAGGCCGATCAGCAGACCGACAGCGATGATGCCCAGGAAGGCAAGGAGCATCAGCCAGACCACGTTCGGGTCGTTGCGCCTCGTCATCTTGAAGACTTCGAGGATCTGCTTGGTCCTGCCGGCCTTCTTCGCCGGCTTTGCAGCCTTGGGCTTGCGGGAGAAAAGGCGCCGTTTGGGCGCGGGGGATCCCTCGGGATTGATGCTGTGCGACATAGTGGCTCAATTCTACGTGATAGCGGGCGCGCTCAGGCCGCGCCGAAGCGGTGGGAAAACCCGGGATTACTGCTGAACCTGCGGGCAGTCAGCCTGCCTTGAGGTCGGAGGCTTCCTGCAGGGTGGTGCCGGAGTCTTCGATGTGCGCGAGCTCCGGCGGGAGCTCGAGCCCCTTCCGCCGCATGGCACGCGCCCACAGGCGGCCGGCCCGGTAGGACGAGCGCACCAGCGGGCCGCTCATGACGCCGAGGAAGCCGATCTCCTCGGCCTCCTCGCGGAGTTCGACGAACTCGCCCGGCTTGACCCACCGGTCCACCGGGAGGTGCCGTTCGCTCGGCCGCAGGTACTGCGTGATGGTGATCAGGTCGCATCCTGCGGCGTGCAGGTCGCGCAGCGCCTCGGAGATCTCCGCGTGCGTCTCGCCCATGCCGAGGATCAGGTTGGATTTGGTCACCATCCCGTGCGCCCGTCCCTGGGAGATCACGTCAAGGGACCTCTCATACCGGAAGGCGGGGCGGATGCGCTTGAAGATCCGCGGAACCGTTTCGACGTTGTGGGCGAACACCTCGGGCGCGGCGTCGCAGATGGCGGCGATGTGTTCGGGCCGCCCGGAGAAGTCCGGGATGAGGATTTCGACGCCGGTGCCGGGGTTCATGCTGTGGATCTGGCGGATCGTCTCGGCGTACAGCCAGACCCCCTCGTCGGGCAGGTCATCGCGCGCCACGCCGGTCACGGTGGCGTAGCGGAGGTTCATCGACTTCACCGACTGGGCCACCTTGAAGGGCTCGCTGCGGTCCAGCGGCTGCGGCTTGCCGGTGTCGATCTGGCAGAAGTCGCAGCGGCGGGTGCATTCGGAGCCTCCGATGAGGAAGGTCGCTTCCCGGTCCTCCCAGCATTCGAAGATGTTGGGGCAGCCGGCCTCCTCGCACACCGTGTGCAGGCCTTCCTTCTTCACGAGGTTCTTCATGGCGACGAATTCGGGTCCGATATTGACCTTCGCCTTGATCCAGTCGGGCTTACGTTCGACGGGCGTCTCCGCGTTGCGCGCTTCGATGCGCAGCAGGCGGCGTCCTTCGGGGGCCAGGCTCACAGTAAAGCTCCTTTGGGCTGGCCGGCGCCAGCGTTGTCGATCGGTGCGTCCGGATGCGTGCCGGCCTCGTCGGCGAGTACCAATGCTGACTCATTCTTGCGCAGTTCCTCTTCGATGCGCGACACGATGTCCGACGGGGTGACGGTCCGGCCGGTCTCGGCCGAAATGGTGGTGACCCCGGCGTCGGTGATGCCGCAGGGAACGATCTGCTCGAAGGGTGCCAGGCTGTTGCTGCAGTTGACCGCGAAGCCGTGCATCGTGACGCGCCGGTTGATGCGGATGCCGATCGCCGCGATCTTCCGGTCCGGCAGTCCTTTTCCGGCGGCGATCCACACACCCGA
The DNA here is from genome assembly GCF_054511055.1 of Arthrobacter melezitosi. Classification (NCBI taxonomy): domain Bacteria; kingdom Bacillati; phylum Actinomycetota; class Actinomycetes; order Micrococcales; family Micrococcaceae; genus Arthrobacter; species Arthrobacter melezitosi. Next base: position 52,474 of record NZ_JBTNDJ010000010.1, on the reverse strand, counting down.
CCGGCCGTCGATGCGGATGCCCTCAAGGTCGTAGTCCTTCAGCACGGCGATGATGACGTCCTCGAGGATCGCGACATAGTCGGACACCCGGGTGGGTTCGGGCAGGGCGAGGATCGGGTAGCCGACGAGCTGTCCGGGGCCGTGCCAGGTCAGCTTCCCACCGCGGTCCACCGCCACCACCGGGGTGCCGTCGAAGGGCCGCTCGTGGTCCTCCGTCCGCTTTCCGGCCGTGTACACGGGATCGTGTTCCAGCAGGAGGACGGTGCTGGGGGAGCGGCCTTCGACGACGGCGTCGTGGAGGGTGCGCTGAAGCTCCCATGCCCTCGTGTAGTCGACGTAGTCGGGGTGGAGGCCGATCCTGGCGAACTCGAGAGTCATGCGTTAAGGGTAAGGCCCGCCTCCCGCAAAGTGCGCCGGAAAAATCCGCAACGGAAACTTGTCCGCCTGTCCTGTGGATAACCGCCCGGGCAGGGCCCCGGGGACCCACACTTAATCCATGGACGCTTCCTCCACCGGCGGGCACGGTTTCCACCCCGGCGATGCCGACGGCGACGCCGCCCAAAACGGCGATGTCGCGGACGGCGACAGCGACCGGGACACCGATCACGGCGGCGATACCGGCGGGACGGGGACGGGGAGCGCCGCTGCGGGATTCCCGCCCTCGGTCGAGGGCTTCCGGACCGGACGCCTGCTCGGAACCGGCGGCAGCTCCGCCGTCTGGCTGGTCACCGCAGCGGACGGCGCGATCTTTGCGCTGAAGGTCGGCTCCGGGGAAGGTGCCGGCCCCCTCCCGGAGGGAGGGGATCCCGGGGCCGCACCGGAGGGGACGGCGCTGCGGGAGGTGCTGGTGGCGGGCGGGCTCCGTCACGAACACCTCGTCGCGGTGCATGGGATCGTGCCGACGAGCCGGGGCGCCGGGGTGTTGATGGACTACGCCCCGGGCGGATCCCTCTCGAACCTCGTGGGCGTCCGGGGGCCGCTGCCGGTCGGCGAGGCGGTCACGGTGCTGGTCCCCGTCGCGCAGGCGCTGGCCCACCTGCACCGCCATGGGGTGCTCCACGGGGACGTCACCCCCTCCAACATCCTGTTCACGGAGGAAGGCAAGCCGCTGCTGAGCGACTTCGGGCTGGGGTGGCGGCTCGGTGAAGGACGCCGGCCGTCGGGCGGAACGCCGGGCTTCACCGATCCCTGCCTCCCGGATCCGGAGCACCTGAACACCGAGGCCGACATTTTTTCCCTGGGGGCGGTCGCGTGGTTCGCCCTGACCGGGCGGGTCCCCGGGCCCTCCACACAGCGCCCGCCCCTGTCCGTGCTGGTGCCGGAGGTCCCACCCGGCTTCGTGGACCTCATCGAGGAGGCCCTGTCCGAGGATCCCGCGCAGCGCCCTGATGCCGACACCTTCGCGCGGGTGACCCTGCGGGCCGGTACGGCGGTTCCGGTCGAGCTCGTCGACGCAGTGGAAGAGGACGTGCGCCCCCGGCTGGTCACCCGGCGCGACGCGTCGCCGCCGGCCGGGACAGGGCTCCTGGGGAAGATCGGCGCGGGAATCGCTGCGGGGAAGGGCAGGCGGCCTCCCGCCGGCCGGCAGGCAGGGCGGCCGAAAGGGAAGGGGCCGGGTCTGCGGACTCAACGGCGGCCGGGGAAGGGAAAGGACCTGCCGGCGACTCCGATCCGATCCGGCCGGAGGGCCGATCGGAGGTCCACCGCTCGGCGCGGCCCGCGGTGGGTGTTGGCTGCCGGGCTCGCGGTGCTGGCCGCCGCCGCTGTCTGGGGTGGGGCCGCGGGGCAGCCCGGCCCGGTGGTTGGGCACCCGGAGGACGCGGTGACGCAGGGGCACCTGGACGCCCCCGGGTCCGGTGATGGAGCCGGCGAGCGGCCGGGGCCGGGCACCGAGCCCAACCCCCGGGAGGGGCCGGTTCCGCGGGAGGCCGCGGAAGCCCGGGCGAACCCGAAGCGGCCCGGCACGGTGGGGCCATCGGACCTCCCGGAGCCACCCGGTGGCCGAACCCCGCCGGACGCGCCCCGTGCTCTGGACGCAGCCGAACCGCAGGGATCCGCGGCCCGGGGGTCGGAAACCGCAACCGACCCGGTTTCGGCGCTGCCGCAGTTGGCGCAGCAGCGCGCCGCAGCCTTCGCCGCGGCCGATCCCACGTTGCTGGAGGCGGTGAACGTTGCCGGATCACCGGCCATGGCCGAGGACGTCGGCCGGGTCACCACGCTCGCCGACTCCGGCCGCCGGCTGGCCGGGCTGCGGCTGACGGTGCTCGCGGCGAAACCCCTCGAGTCGCCGGTCGGCGATCCCGGCGGGACGGATGAGCGCGGCGGTGCCGGCAGAGACCCACACAGCGCGGAGGCCGGCGGTGGAGGGGCCGGCGGAACCGACGCCCCGGGCGGCGCGGGAGCTCCGGACGGGCCGGACGCCGCGGGCGGTGCCGGCGGTGCCGGGGGCGCGGACGCCCCGGGCGGCGCACCCCGGACGGCGGCGGTGGCCGCCACCGTGGAGGTCTCCGCCTACACCGAGCTCGACAGCTCCGGTGCCGCGGTCTCGGCGGAGGTTCCCCCGCACCGGCAGGAGCTGGTCTTCGTCCTGCAGGACGAGGGCGGCTGGAAGATTTCCTCGGTCTATGAGGGCGTGCCCGCCCGGTGAGTCAGACCCGCCCGGTCCCGACCTGCTCGGCGAGGTCGCCGGCTGTCGTGGCCTCGAACTGGAAGCCCGAGGCCATCAGGACCTTCGGGTCCATCCGCGCGCTCGCCAACAGCAGTTCCTCGGCGAGCTGGCCCATCGCCACGGTGAGGACCTTCTGCGGGACCCGGAGGCGCGCCGGGCGGTGCAGCGCCCGGCCGAGTTCCTGGAGGATCGTCTCCAGCCTCGCCGGCTGCGGGGCACACAGGTTCACCGGCCCTTCCACGGCGGCGGTGAGCAGGTGTTCGAAGGCTCGCACCTCATCGGAAAGGGTGATCCACGGCCACCACTGCCGCCCGCCGCCCAGGGAGCCTCCGGCGTAGAGCCGCATCGGCAGGAGAAGCTTCGGCAGCGCACCGCCCCTCCGGCTCATGACGATGCCGGTGCGGGTCACGACGGTGCGCACCCCGTCGGGGGTCCGGACCGCCTCGGCCTCCCACCGGCGGCAGACGTCGGAGAGGAAGGCATCGCCGGAGCCCGAGGCCTCGGTGAGCACCTCGTCGCCGCGGTTCCCGTAGTATCCGGAAGCGGACTGGCTGAGGAACACGGCCGGCGGGTTGGCCGCCCTGCGCATCGCCTCCACGAGGGTGCGGGTCGACCGGATGCGTGAGGAGTACAGGGACTCCTTATGGCTGCGCGTCCACAGGCCGCCGGCGATGGGCGTGCCCGACAGGTTGATGACGGCGTCGGCCTCCTCCATCAGCGACGGGTCGAGCTCGCCCCGGGCGGGATCCCAGGCCGCCTCGCCGGGGCCCGCCGGAGCGCGCCGGACGAGGCGGGTGACCGAATGGTTGTCCCGCAGCCGCCCGAGGAGGGCCTTGCCGATCAGTCCGGACGCCCCGGCGAGAAGAATACGCATGCCCCCATGGAACCATCCGGGGCGCCCGGGCGGAACATGGCGGCGTCAACGGCCGTGTTGGTGGCCTGTGGCTACAATCGGTCAATGGGATCCTCAAACTACCTGCGCTTTCCGCATCTGTCCGGAAATCTCGTCACTTTCGTCGCCGAAAACGACGTCTGGGTGGCACCGCTCTCGGGCGGGAGGGCGTGGCGTATTTCGGCGATGCAGCTGCCTGCCCGCAACCCCCGGTTCTCCCCGGATGGCACGGTGATCGCCTGGACCGTGGTGCAGGCCGGGGCCCCCGAGGTGGTGGCCGCGGACACCGATGGCGGTGGCTACCGGCGCCTGACCTTCTGGGGGCACCAGAGCACCCGGGTGAAGGGCTTCACCGCGCAGGGCGAGGTCCTCGCCACGAGCGCGTACCGGCATGAGGACCCCCGCCTGTCCTGGGCCTACCGGGTTCCCCTTGACGGCTCCGCCCAGACAGTGCTGCCGTACGGGCCGGTCGACACCGTTGTGCACGGTGAGGCCCTCGGCGATGAGCGCCCGGTGATCATCGGCAGCGTGATGACCCGCGAGCAGGCCTGGTGGAAGCGGTACCGGGGCGGGACGGCCGGGAAGCTGTGGATCGACCCGGACGGCGGCGGAAACTTCTCCCGGTTCGTGCCCGAACTCGACGGGAACCTCACCGACCCCATGTGGATCGGCGGGCGCGTCGCGTTCCTGTCGGACCACGAGGGGTACGGCAACCTGTACTCGGTGGACCGGCAGGGCGGGGACCTGCGCCGGCACACCGACCATGAGGAGTTCTACGTGCGCCACGCCGCGGCCGACGGTCAGCGGATCGTGTACGAATCGGCCGGGCAGCTGTGGCTGCTCGGTTCCCTCGAGGAGGGCGCGGAGCCGGTGCGGCTCGACATCCAGCTCGGATCGGCCTCCACCGCGCGCCGGCCGGTGATGCTCGACGCCGCCCGGCACCTCGCCGCGGCCGTCCCGGTCCCGACGGGCGACGCGAGCGTCGTCGAGACCCACGGCACGCTCCACTGGCTGACCCACCGGGACGGGCCCTCCCGGGTCATCGAGGGCGCCCCCGGCGTGCGGGCGCGCCTGGGTCGGCCGCTGGGTGGGGACAGCGTGGTCTATGTCGCCGACCACGGCGGCGAGGAGTCCCTCTACATCCGCAGCGCCTTCGACGCCGCCCGGCCCGGGGGCGCCACCGGCACCGCCCCGCAGCCACCGGTGTCCTCCGGGCCGGAGCGCGGCCCCGACGGCGGCACCGCCCTGCCCGCGCCGGTGCCCGCCTCCGGCGCCCAGGGGAGCCCCGCGGTGCGGGCCGCCGGGGACGACGGAGAGCCCGGGCAGGGGTCCGGAGACCCCGGGGCAACCGTTCTGGCCGCCCAGGACGCCCCGGAGGCCCGGCTGCTGCGCTCGTTCGCCTTCGACGGCCCGTTCCGCGCGAGCGAGCTGGCGGTGAGCCCCGACGGGGCGAGCGTCGCCGTCGCCGGGGAACTCGGCGGACTGCTGGTGCTCGACGTCGCATCGGGCGCGTTCTTCCCGCTGGCCTCGTCCGAACACGGCGCCATCGACGACGTCTCCTTCTCCGGGGATTCCCGCTGGGTCGCCTGGGCCGAACCCGTGACGACCGAGGGGGCGCGGACCCGCATCCGGCTCGCGCGGGTCGAAAAGGGCGCCGAGGTCCACGACCTCACCGACGGGCGGTTCCGCGACTCCGCCCCGGTGTTCACCCGCGACGGCCGGTACCTCGCGTTCCTGTCCGCCCGCAGCTTCGACCCGGTGTACGACACCCACCGGTTCGACCTCAGTTTCCCCGCCTCGACCAAGCCCTTCCTGGTGGCGCTCGCCGCCGACACCCCCTCGCCCTTCGGCCCGGCCGCGCATTCCCCGCAACCGGCCCCCGCGGAGCAGGACGGGGACACCCCGGCAGGAGTTCCCGCCGAGGTGCGCGTCGATGCCGACCGCATCGGGGAACGCATCATCGCCGTGCCGGTGGCCCAGGGCCGCTACGAATCCCTCGCCGCGGTTGAGGGCGCCCTGCTGTGGACGTCCGGGGAGGCCGGAGGAGTGACCGGTGACGGCCGCGCCACCACCACCGACGAGGAGCCGGCGCGCCGGCTCGAACGGTTCGACCTCAAGCGGCGCACCGTCGAGGTCCTCGCCGCCGAGGCGGACTCCTACCGCGTCAGTGGGGACGGGTCGACGGCCGTGGTGATCCGCCAGGGCAGCGTGACCGCGGTGCCCACCTCGGGCAGGGTCGAGCCCGACTCGCCCGACCGGGTGGAGGTCGGGCTGGAGCGCATCCGGGTGCTGCTCGACCCGGTGGGCGTCTGGAAGCAGGCCTACCAGGAGACCTGGCGGCTCCAGCGCGAGTTCTTCTGGACCTCCGACCTGGGCGGGCTCGACTGGGAGGCGGTCGGCGCGAAATACCGTCCGCTGCTGGAGCGGATCGGGTCGCACGATGACCTCGTGGACCTCCTCTGGGAGCTCCACGGCGAACTGGGAACCTCCCACGCCTACGTCAGCCCTGCCCTGAACGCCGAACCCGGCGGTGCCCAGGGCTTCCTCGGCGCCGACCTGGCGCCGTCGGAGGCCGGCTGGACCGTGCGTCGGATCTTCGCGGGCGAGTCCTCCGACCCGCAGGCCTCCTCCCCGCTGAGCGCTCCCGGCGTCGCCGTCGCCGAGGGGGACATCATCGACGCCGTGGACGGCGTGCCCGTCCCCGCCGGGTTCGGGCCGTCGGTCCTGCTCACCGGGTCGGCGGGCCGCACGGTGGAACTGACCGTAACCCGGCACGACGGCGGCGGCGCGGCCACCACCCGGCGCGTGGCCGTCGTGCCCCTGCGCAGCGAGGAGCGGCTGCGCTACCAGAACTGGGTCAGCGGCAACCGCGCAATCGTGCACACGGCCTCGGGCGGGCGGTTCGGCTACCTCCACATCCCGGACATGGTGGCCAACGGGTGGGCGCAGCTGCACCGCGACCTCGACCGTGAGACCGCCCGCGACGCCCTCATCGTCGACGTGCGGCGCAACCGCGGCGGGCACACCTCACAGCTCGTGGCGGAGCTGATCGGGCGCAAGGTCACCGCGTGGGCCTTCCCCCGCGGTGAGCAGCCCGCCACCTACCCCGCGCACGCCCCGCGCGGGCCGGTCGTCCTCCTCGCCGACGAGTTTGCCGGTTCGGACGGCGACATCATCACGCAGGTCGCCAAGCTGCGCGGGATCGGCCCGGTCATCGGCACGCGGACCTGGGGCGGGGTGGTGGGCATCGACGGGCGGTTCCGGCTCGCCGACGGCACCTCCGTCACCCAGCCGCGGTACTCCTTCTGGATGACCGGCGGAGCGGGCTGGGGCGTGGAGAATTACGGCGTCGACCCCGACATCCACGTGCCCTTCCCGCCGCACGCCCATGCCGCGGGGGAGGACCCACAGCTCGAGCACGGGGTCGCCACGCTCAAGGAGATGCTGGCGGAGCTGCCCACGGACGTCCCCCCGGCGCGGGAGGGCTACCCGTCCCTGCGTCCGGCGCCGCTGCCGGCCCGGCCCGGCCGCTGACCGCACCACCCCTGCCCGGTGCCTCCCGGCCGCCGGGCAGGGGAGGTGCCGCGGCGGGGATGGACCCGGACCGATCCCCAGGGCCGGCCGCACGGGTCCACGGCAAAAAAGGCGGCCAACGCCAAAGGGCGGCGTTCCCCGGAGGGAACGCCGCCCTTTGGCGTTGGAGGCGGGAGCCTAGAGGCCGAGCTCGGCCTCGAAGGCGCCTTCCTCAAGGCGCGCCTTGAGGGCCTGCAGGAACCGGCCCGCGTCCGCGCCGTCCACCAGGCGGTGGTCGTAGGTCAGGCTCAGGTACATCATCGAGCGGATCGCGATGGTGTCCTCGCCGTCGGCGTCGGTCATCACGACGGGGCGCTTGACGATCGCACCGGTGCCGAGGATTCCGACCTGCGGCTGGTTGATGATCGGGGTGTCGAACAGGGCCCCGACCGACCCGATGTTGGTGATCGTGAAGGTTCCACCGGACAGCTCATCCGGGCCGATCTGGTTGTTGCGGGTCCGCGCCCCGACATCGGCGATCTTCTTGGCCAGGCCGCCCAGGTTCAGGTTGCCCGCGTCGCGGATCACCGGAACCAGGAGGCCCTTGTCGGTGTCCACGGCGATCGCCAGGTGCTCGGCGTCGTGGTAGGTGATTTCCTTCTTCTCTTCGTCGAAGGAGGCGTTGAGCTTCGCGTGCTGCTTCAGCGCCTCGGTGACCGCCTTCGAGATGAACGGAAGGAAGGTCAGCTTCGCGCCGTTCTGGGCCAGGAAGCTGTCCTTCGCCGCGGTGCGCAGCCGGGCCACCCGGGTCATGTCCACCTCGATGACCTGCGTCAGCTGCGCCGACACCTCCAGGGACTCCCGCATGCGCTTGGCGATGGTCTGCCGGATGCGCGGAGCCTTGACGACGGTGCCGCGGAGCTTGGAGGGCTCCGCCGCGGGAGCGGCGGCGCGTGCCGGAGCGGCAGCCGGTGCCGCAGCGGCCGGCGCCGGGGCGGCGGCCTTGGCCGCCTCGGCGGCCTCGAGGACGTCCTGCTTGCGGATCCGTCCACCGACGCCGGTGCCGGTGACGGAGGCGAGGTCGACGCCGTTCTGGTTCGCCAGGCGGCGCACCAGCGGGGTCACGTAGGCGTCCCCGGCGGACTGGGCTTCGGCGGGGGCTTCCTGCTTGGCGGCGGGGGCCGCCTGCGGAGCGGGCGCGGGCTCGGGAGCCGTTTCCTGCTCCGGCTCGGACGTCGCCTCGGCGGGCTTCGGCTTGTCCTCGGCGCGCGGTGCCGCGACCGGTGTCTCCCGGGTCTCGGCCTCGGCGGCGGCCAGGGGCTCGCCCTGGGGTGCCTCGGCCTTGGCGGGTGCTCCCGCGCCGGTGCCGATGACCGCGAGGACGGAGCCGACCTCGGCCGTCTCGTCCTCGTTGACGCGGATCTCCTGAAGGGTTCCGGCCACGGGGGAGGGGATTTCGGTGTCGACCTTGTCGGTGGAGACCTCGAGCAGCGGCTCGTCGACGGCGACCTCGTCGCCGACGGCCTTCAGCCAGCGGGTGATCGTGCCTTCGGTGACGCTCTCGCCAAGCGCCGGGAGGGTGACTTCGGTGCCCCCGCCCGATTCTCCGTCGGAGCCGCCGGAGGCGGCCGGTGCGGCAGCCTCCTCCTGGGCGGGCTCGGGTGCGGGCTCGGCGGCCGGTGCCTCCTCCTGGGCGGGTGCGGGAGCGGCTTCGGCGGCGGGCGCCGCGGCGCTGCCGTTGGAGTCGGCCGAGCCGCTGCCGGAGCCGTCGCCGATGCGCACCAGCGGGGCGCCGACCTCGGCCGTCTCGTCCTCGGCGACGAGGATTTCCTCGATCACGCCGGCGATCGGCGAGGGGATCTCGGTGTCGACCTTGTCGGTCGAGACCTCAAGGAGCGGCTCGTCAACTTCGACACGGTCGCCTACCTGCTTCAGCCAGCGGGTGACGGTGCCCTCGGTGACGCTTTCACCGAGAGCGGGTAAGTTCACGGATTCAGACATAGTGTCCCCGTTTCTCCTTGTTGGTTCGTTCCTGGCAGCTGGGCCGCCGGCGGTGCCGGGTCAGCTGAAAATGCGGGTGGAGCTTATTGCGAGCTTAGTGCACCCCGTGAGGGGTGCACCCGGCCCGTCCTGCTGGTCCGGTGCGGGGCTCAGCTGTGCAGCGGCTTGCCGGCGAAGGCCAGGGCGGCCTCGCCGAGTGCCTCGTTCTGCGTCGGGTGCGCGTGCACCAGCTGGGCGACGTCCTCCGGGTAGGCCTCCCAGTTGACGATCAGCTGCGCTTCGCCGATCTGCTCGCCCATGCGGCTTCCGAGCATGTGGACGCCGATGATGGGGCCGTCCTTCTCCCGGACGAGCTTGACCAGCCCGCCGGTTCCGATGATCGAGCTCTTGCCGTTGCCGGCCAGGTTGTACTCCTGGGTGAGGACCCGGTCCTCGCCCAGCTTCTCCTTGGCGGCCTTCTCGGTGTAACCGACCGAGGCGATTTCGGGCTCGCTGTAGGTCACCTTGGGGATGTTGAGGTCCTCGACGATGACCGGCTTGAGGCCGGCGATCTCTTCGGCGACGAAGATGCCCTGCTGGAAGCCGCGGTGCGCGAGCTGCAGGCCCGGAACGATGTCGCCGACGGCGTAGATGTTGCCGACGCCGGTGTGCAGGCGCTCGTTGGTGATGACGAAGCCGCGGTCCAGGGTCAGGCTCGCTTCCTCGAAGCCGAGGTCGGCGGTGACCGGTCCGCGGCCCACGGCGACGAGCATGAGGTCGGCCTGGAAGGTCTTGCCGTCCTCGAGGGTCACGGTGACGCCGTCGTCGTGCTGCTCAACGCCCTGGAAGCGGGTGCCGGTGTTGAACTTGATGCCGCGCTTCTTGAAGGCGCGCTCGAAGGCCTTGACGATGGTGGCGTCCTCGTTGGGCACGAGGGAGGGGAGGGCTTCGATGATGGTGACGTCGACGCCGAAGGACTCCCAGACGGAGGCGAACTCGCAGCCGATGACGCCGCCGCCGAGGATGATGGCGCTCTTGGGCACGCTGTCCATCTGCAGGGCCTGGTCGGAGGTCAGGACGCGTCCGCCGATCTCGAGGCCGGGCAGGGTCCGGGAGTACGAGCCGGTGGCGAGGATGATGTTCTTGCCCGTGTAGGAGGTCCCGTTGACCTCGACGGTGTTCTGCGAGGTCAGGCGGCCGGCGCCCTCGATCACGGTGATTCCGCGGGACTTGATCAGGCCCGAGAGTCCCTTGAACTTACTGGCGATGATGCCTTCCTTGTACGCGTTGACCGCACCCATGTCGATCGACTCGAAGGTGGCGTTGACGCCGTACTTGCCCGCCGAGCGGGCGCTGTCGGCGACCTCCGCGGTGTGCAGGAGTGCCTTGGTGGGGATGCAGCCATTGTGGAGGCAGGTGCCACCCAGCTTGCCCTTCTCCACGAGACCCACCGTGAAGCCCAGCTGAACCGCCCGGAGTGCGGCGGCATAGCCACCACTTCCCGCGCCGAGGATCAGGATGTCGAATTCTTGCGCAGCTGCCGTATCGGCCACTTTGACGCTCCCTCGCGTAAGCATTGACGCGCCGGGGCGCGTCGGTGATTGATTGTGCCAAATTGCTTGGTGATCAGGCTTTACCCTATCGCTCCATGCTGCGCGCGGCCACATGGGAACCGCCCATTCGGGGCACGTGTGGGCAGTCTCACGGGAGCCGCCGGGCAGGGTCTGCCTGGCGGCTCCCGGAGGGAATTAGGAGGCCCGCTCCAGGACGTCCTCGACATAGGCGAGGAGCGTGCGGACGCCGACGCCGGTGCCCGCCTTGGGGGTGTACCCGTAGGCGGAGCCCTCGTTGAAGGCCGGCCCGGCGATGTCCAGGTGGGCCCACGGGATCTTCTCCCCGTCGTTCTGCCCCACGAATTCGCGCAGGAACACGGCCGCCGTCATCATGCCGCCGAACCGCTCGCCGATATTGGCGATGTCGGCGACCTGGGAGTCCAGGCTCGGGCGCAGCTCCTCGGGCAGGGGCATGGGCCAGAACGATTCGCCTGCGCGGTCGGCCGCGGCCTTGACCGCGTCACGCACGCCGTCGTCGCCCATGATGCCGGAGGTGCGGGTGCCGAGGGCGATCATCTGGGCGCCGGTGAGGGTGGCGATGTCGATGATGGCGTCGGGGTGCTCCTCGCTGGCGGCGGCGAGGCCGTCGGCGAGCACCAGGCGGCCCTCGGCATCGGTGTTGAGGACCTCGACGGTACGGCCGCCGTAGGTGGTGAGCACGTCCTCGGGACGCTGGGCGGTGCCCGAGGGCATGTTCTCGGCGAGGCACAGCCAGGCGGTCACCCTGGCGGACAGGCCCATCTCGGCAACGGCCAGGACGGTGTTGAGGACGACGGCGGCGCCGGCCATGTCGAGCTTCATGGTCTGCATGCCCGCGGCCGGCTTCAGGGACAATCCACCGGAGTCAAAGGTGATGCCCTTGCCGACCAGGGCAAGGTGCACCTTGGAGCGGGCGGGCGCGTATTCGACCTTCACCAGGCGCGGCGGCCGGGAGGAGCCCTTGCCGACGCCGAGGATTCCGCCGTAGCCGTCGCGTTCGAGCCTCTTCTCATCCATCACCGTCACCTTCACGGGCAGGCCCTTCGACAGGTCGCGGGCGGCCTGGGCGAAGGTCTCCGGGTAGAGGTGGCTCGGCGGCTGGTTTACCAGGGTGCGGGTCGCGTTGACGCTCTTCGCCAGGACGGCGGCGCGCGCCAGCCCCGCCGTCAGCGCCGGCTCCTGCGCGGAGGCGGTGTGGATCAGGATGCTGCGCACCGGCTGGTCGTCCTTGCGGGGGGCCGGCTTGCCGTCGGCGCCCAGGCCCGAGCGGTACCCGTCGTAGGCGTAGGCGCCCAGGGCCGCGCCCTCGGCGACCGCAACAGCGTCCGCCACGTCCGGCACCGGCAGGGCGAGGACGACGGTGTCGAGGCCCTTGAGCTGGCGCAGGGCGGCTCCGGCGGCGCGCCGGAGGGTTTCGGCCGGCAGGGCGGTTCCGGGGGTGTGCGCACCCACGCCCACGAGCACGAGGGACTCCGAGCCGGTGTCGGGGAGCGCGGCCAGCCGGCGGACCTCGTCGGCCGCGCCCGTCACGCCCAGCACCTGGAGCGAATCGCCCAGGGCGCGGGCGGCCTTCGCGGGCAGGGGGCTGTCGAGCAGCGCCGGGCCGTCCGGGCCCTTGCCCACTCCGATGACCAGGGCATCACTTGGAAGTTTCTTGAGGTCTTTGGCAACCGCTGCCAGGGTGGGCTCGCTTGGCTTCATCACTAAGGTGTTTCCTCTTTCCGGGATGGGGAATCGGGCTCCGGGCCGCCGGTACAGTGTGTGGGCCGGCGTCCGGCGCCGGGCCGCGGGCGGGCCGGTGTCCGTCCTTCGATCGTATCGCCCGGCGTGCCCGGCACTCGACCGGCCCCGCCCGCCCGGAAGCACCCCCGGCCGGGACCACTCCGGGGTGCGGGAGCCCGCCGGATCCCGCCGGACTCCGGTGTGTCGGCGGTGCGGAATGCCGGGCGCCCGCGCGGTGTTGAGAGAATCAGCAGAGTAGTTGGAAACCCGAAGGCGCGGCCGCGCCGGCTGCCTCGGGATATGCAGGAGGAAATGATGCTTGATCCACGCACACTGTTCAGTCTTAGTCCGACGGTCGACCCCGAGCGGCTGCGCGGACTGCCCCTGCTCGCCGGCCTGAGTGGCTTCCTCGACGCCGGACAGGTCATCTCCCAGGTGAGCGAGGAACTGCTGGAGACCCTCGATTCGGAGGTCGTCGCGGTGTTCGACACCGACCAGCTCATCGACTACCGCAGCAGGCGGCCCCGGATCCTGTTCGAGGAGGACCACTTCACGGACTACCAGGCGCCGCGCCTTGAGCTTCACCTGCTCCACGACGGCCTCGGTGCGCCGTTCCTCCTGCTGGCGGGCCTCGAGCCGGACCTGCAGTGGGAACGCTTCGTCCGCGCCGTGCACGTCCTGATCGAGGACTTCGAGGTCACCCTCGTGGCCTGGGTGCACTCCGCCCCCATGGCGGTTCCCCACACCCGGCCCATCGGCGTGACCGCCCACGGCAACCGTCCGGACCTGACGGCCGGCATGAACGCCTGGCGCCCCACGGTGCAGGTCGAGTCCTCGGTGGGCTCCCTGATGGAGCTGCGGCTGATGCAGGCCGGGGTGGACGTCGTAGGGCTCGTCGTGCACGTGCCCCACTACCTGGCCGAGGCGGAGTACCCGCCGGCGGCCGTCGCCGCCCTCGAACACCTCGGCGCCACGGCGGAACTCATGCTGCCCACCGACCGCCTGCGGGAGACCGGGCGCGTCGTCGAGCGGCAGATCGCCCGCCAGGTGAGCGGCTCGGCCGAGGTGCAGTCGGTGGTGAGCTCCCTCGAGGAGAACTACGACGAACGCACCGCAAGCATGGAGCGGCGCTCGCTGCTGGTGAAGGACAACGAACTGGCGAGCGCGGACGAGCTCGGCGCCGAGGTCGAGGCCTACCTCGCCAGCCCCCAGGCCGAGGAGGAGTCGAGCCTGCTGCTCGGCGGCGCGCCGGACAATGACGACGACCGTGAGGATCCGGCCGATCCCTTCGGGCAGCGCTGAGCGGGCCGCATCACGCCACGCGGACGGGGGGGGGGGGGGGTGGGGGTGGGTGTTGGTTGCGTTAACCCCCGGGCCCCGCCCCGTCTCCGCCGGCCTCTTGCGCGGCGCTCACGCCCTCCGGGCGGCCCGCCCTCTAGAGTGGCGTCATCCGGCCAGGAGCGTGCCGGGACGTGGAGCGGCAGGGGGCGCGGTGCGCAGGGTTGCAGTGGTGGGTGGAACCGGAGCGGTCGGGTCGCTGGTGACCCGGGCGCTGCTGAAGGACGGGCACGACGTCGCGGTGCTCTCCCGCCGGGGCGGGCTGCCGGAGTCGCCGGACGGCGCCCGGTACCGACGGGCCGACGTGTCGACGGGGGAGGGCCTGCGGGAGGCGCTGCGCGGGTGTGAGGCGCTGATCGACGTGACGAACGCGAAGCTCCGGGCGGCCCAGCGGGGCACCTTCGTCGAAGGGCCCGCCCGGCTCCTGGAGGCGGCCGCGGCGGAGGGCGTGAATCGTGCGGTACTGCTGTCGATCGTCGGGATCGAAAAGTCCCCGCTGCCCTACTACCAGGCGAAGCTGGCCCAGGAACAGGCCTACCTCGGGGCGGGCCTTGAGACCTGCATCCTGCGCGCCACCCAGTTCCACAGCTTCGTCGAGGCGATGCACTCCTCCCTGCGCCGGGTCGGGCTCTGCCCATACCTCTCCGGCGCCCGCTTCCAGACCATCGATCCGGCCGCCGTCGCCGACCGCCTGGTTGAGCTCGTGCCGGCGGGGACGCGCGGGCACGCGCGCGAGGTGGCCGGACCGGAGGTCCGCACCGCACGCCAGTACGCCGCCGACTACCTGCGGGTGCCCGGGCGCAGGGGCCTGCCGCTCCCTGTTCCCCTGCCCGGGGCCGCGGGGAAGGCCTTCCGCCGGGGATCGAACCTCCCCGCCGACCCGCTCGTCCTCGGCTCCACCTACGCCTCGTGGACGGGCGCGGCCGCCCGGGACTGAGCCGGGAAGCACCCCGCGTCCGCCGCCGGGCCCGTCACCACCTGTGTCAACAGTCCTTGACACGCCTCGGGAAGTCAATCTAAGTTGACACCATGAGAGTGGAGGACATGATGGATCTTGTACGCATGGCGGCCGCGGACGACGACCCGCAGTCCGGGCTCGCGGCGGCGGCGAGGCTCCGGCAGGAGCTCGAACGGGTCGAGGCCGTACAGGTCCGGCGCGCCCGGGCCCGGGGTCTCACCTGGGAGCAGATCGCCGGCCCCTTGGGGGTGACCCGGCAGGCCGTGCACCGCAAGTACGGCGGGCGGGGCCTGCTCGGACGCCGGCAGTGAGCGCCGAGGCGCCGGTGCGGCGGGCCTCCTTCGCCGAGTTCCTGCCCTACCTGCGCGGGCACGTCCGGCTGCTCGTGGCCGCCGGCGCGGTCTCCCTCGCCGCCACGGTCCTCGCGCTGCTGCAGCCGCTCATGGTCCAGCGGCTCATCAACGCCGTCGGGGCCGGCACCGCCTGGACGGCCTTCCTCTGGCTGCTCGTGGCGATCACCCTCGGTCAGGCGGTCTTCAGCGCCGGTCAGTCCTACCTCCTGCAGCGCACCGCCGAGTCCGTCGTGCTCGGCGTGCGCCGCTCCCTCGTGGGCCAGCTGCTGCGCCTGCCGGTGCGCGAGTTCGACGCCCGGCGCGTGGGCGACCTGATGTCCCGGGTCGGGTCCGACACCACGCTGCTGCGCAGCGTCATCACCTCCGGGCTGTTCGAGATCGTCTCCTCCGTGCTCATGTTCACCGCCGCCGTCGTCCTGATGGTCCTGCTCGACCCCCTGCTCTTCGGCATCACCCTCACCGCCGTGCTGGGCGGTGCGGCCGGCGTCGTGCTGCTGGGATCGCTGATCCGCAGGCGCAGCCGGCAGGTGCAGGAGGCGGTCGGCGCCATGGCGGCCGCGGTGGAGCGCGGCCTCTCCGGCATCCGCACCATCAAGGCCGCGGTCGCCGAGGACCGCGAGGCCGCCCTCATCGACCGGGAGGCCGTCGGCGCCTACCGCGCCGGGATCGCCACGGCCAAGCTGCAGGCCGTCGTCGAGCCGATCATGTCGATCTGCATCCAGGGCGCCTTCATCGTCGTGCTGACCGTGGGCGGCGTCCGGGTGGCCAACGGGTCCCTTCCGCTGGGGGACCTCATGGCGTTCATCCTCTACCTGTTCCTCCTGGTGCTGCCCATCGGGTCGGCGCTGGGTGCCTTCGTCCAGATCCAGGCCGGGCTGGCGGCGCTCGACCGGATCCAGGAGGTCGCCCGGCTCGAGCCCGAGGCCCGGGACGAGGACGGCCTCGCCCCGGGGCGCACCGGATCCGCCGCACCGGAGGTCCGCTTCGACGGGGTCTCCTTCGGGTACGACGACGGCGAGCCGGTCCTCACCGACCTCAGCTTCTCGGTCCCCGCCGGCAGCCGCACGGCGATCGTCGGGCCCTCCGGCGCCGGAAAGTCGACGGTGCTGGGCCTCCTCGAGCGGTTCTACGAGCCCTCCGGCGGCACCATCAGCTTCGACGGCGTCCCACTGCGCACCATCCGGCGCAGTGAACTGCGCTCCCGCCTCGGCCTCGTCGAGCAGGAGGCGCCGGTGCTCAGCGGGACCCTCGCCGACAACCTGCGCATCAGCGCGCCCGACGCCACCGAGGCGCGGATGGCGGCGGTGCTGGAGTCCGTGGGCCTGGCCGACCTGGCCGAGCGGTCCGGCGCGGGCCTCGAACTGAACCTCGGCGAGGACGGCGTCCGGCTCTCCGGCGGGCAGCGCCAGCGCCTCGCCTGGGCCCGGGTGCTCCTGGCGGACCGGCCGGTGCTCCTGATGGACGAACCCACCTCGGCCGTGGACTCGCGCACCGAACAGCTGCTGCAGCGGACCCTCGGCGAGGCCGCCCGCAGCCGCACCGTCGTCGTCGTCGCCCACCGCCTCTCCACTGTCGCCGACTTCGACCGGATCCTGGTTCTGGACCGCGGGCGGCTCGTCGCCTCGGGCACGCACGCGTCCCTCGTGGACTCCAGCGCGCTGTACCGGGAGATGGCGGTGCGCCAGCGGCTCGTCCAGCACGCCTGAGGGGCGCCGTGGCAGCCCTGACCCCCGAGGACCTGCGCCGGCTCCGCCTGCGCTCGCACCGGCTCACCGGGAGCCCCTCCGGCGGAGCAGTGGAGACCGTGCGCCGGCTGCTCGCCGTGCAGGCGCAGAACCTCCCGGGGGCCCGTTGGAGCGTCGGCCTGCGCACCCCGGGGCTCACCGACGCGGCGCTCGCCGGAGCCCTGCACGACGGCTCGCTCGTGCAGACCTGGACGATGCGCGGCACCCTCCACCTGGCCACACCGGCGGATGCGCCGTGGCTGCTCTCGCTGCTCGGCCCGCGGGCCTGGAGCGGCAGGGGGAAGCTGTGGCGGGACACCGGCCTCAGCACGGCGGTGTTCGCGAAGGCCGCGGAGGTCCTGGAGGCGGCACTGGAGGGAACCGCGCTGCCGCGCAGCGCCGTCCTGCGCCTACTGGAGGACGCCGGCATCCCGACCGGGGGCCAGCGCGGTTCCCACCTCCTGCGCTTCCTCGCCGAGACGCAGGTGGTCGTCATCGGCCCGGCGCAGGGCCGGACCCAGACCTTCGCGCGCTTCCGGGACCGCATCCCGGCGGTCGACCTGCCGGAGCGGGATGAGGCGCTCGGACGGCTCGCGCTGCGCTACTTCGCCGGCCACGGACCCGCCACGGCCCGCGACCTCGCCTGGTGGAGCGGGCTCACCCTTGCCGACTCCCGGCTCGCCGCCGGCCTCGCCGCACCGGACCTTGCCGTGCTGCCCGGCGACGGGGAGCCCTCCTACCTGGACCCCGGGGTCCTCGGCAACTACTCCGGGGGACCGGCGCCGCTCACGGTGCACCTGCTGCCGGGTTTCGACGAATACACCATCGGCTACGCGGACCGGAGCCTCGTCCTCGACGACCGGTACCGCGGCGCCGTCGGCCCGGCGGTGAACGGGCTGTTCCGTCCGGCGCTGGCAGCTTCGGGCAGGATCGTGGGCACCTGGTCGCAGGAGGCGCGCCGGGGCGCGGTCCCGCTCACCGTCGCCACGTTCCCCGAAGCACGGTTCACCGGCGCCGCCGGGGCGGAGGAGGCAGCGGTGAGGGCCGCCGCGGCGCGTTACGCGCAGTTCCTCGGACTGCCGGTTGAGGTCGGGGAGCGGGGGTGAGGGCCCCTCCTCAGCGTCGGGCTTCGCCGGCGCGCGGTGCACCGGGGGCGTCCGGCGCGGTGTCCGCCGGGCGCGGCGCGGAGGCGGCCCGCACCGCGGTCCACAGGATCACCAGGCCCACCAGGCCCGTCACCGTCAACCCGAGGCCCGAGTACCCCAGGAGGGTCAGCAGGGGACCGGCGAGCGCCCCGCCGAGTGCCCCGGCGGCATTCATCGACAGATCCGACACGCCCTGCACGGCGGCCCGCTCCGGGAGCACCACCGACTCGGCGACCAGGGCGGATCCCGCCACCACGGAGGCCGACCAACCCAGCCCGAGCAGGATGAGGCTGGCGGTCACGGCCGCCGTCGACTCGGCGCCGGCCCAGGCGAGCACCAGCGCGCCGAGCAGCAGCGCCTGGCCCGTGAGGATCCCGGCGATCCGTCCGGCGCGGTCGGCCAGCCAGCCGAAGACGGGGGAGAAGGCGAACATGCCGGCGACATGGAGGCTGATGGTCAGCCCGACGACGGCGAGGCTCGCCCCATGGTCGCGCAGGTGCACCGGGGTCATTGACATCAGGGCCACCATCGCGGCGTGGCTGCAGGCGATGGCGATCACCGCATAGCGGGCCACCGGGTTCGTGCGCAGGGCCGCCAGGCCGCCCCGGCGGCGCACCGGACCCGGCGTCGTGCCGCGCCGGGCGAGGGCGGTCAGCAGGGGGTCGGGGCGCAGGCACACCGCATAGACAGCGGCGGCTGCCGCCTGCGCCACCGCGGAAAACACGAAGGCCCCGGAGAGCGGGGGCAGGCCGAGGAGCGCCCCGAGGGCTTCCCCGGGCTCGAACAGGTTGGGCCCCAGCACCGCCCCGATGGTGGTGAACCACACCACCAGGGACAGGTCGCGTCCGCGGGTGCTTTCGGAGGCGAGGTCCGTCGCGGCGAAGCGTGCCTGGAGGTTGGTCGCCGAACCGGCGCCGAGCAGCAGCAGGGCCAGCAGCAGGAGGGGGAACTGCGACACCGCGGCCGCGGCAATGGCCAGCACGGCGCCGGCCCCCGCCACCAGGGCGCCGGTGGACAGGGAGATGCTGCGGCCGGACCGCTGGGCCAGCCGGGCCAGGGGAACGGCGAGGACCGCTGCGCCGAGCGTGCTCATCGTCGCTGCCATCCCGGACCAGGCGCTGGAGCCGGAGAGGTCGGCGGCCAGCAGCGCACCGAGGGACAGCGTGGCGCCCATCCCGATACCCCCGAGGATCTGGGCGGCCGCCAGGACCCGGACCACCCGGCGCTGGGCGCGGTCCCCGGGGTCGGACGCCTGCTCCGCGGCGTCGCCGCCGGACATCGAACGTGTGTCCCCCTGCCGGGGGAGTCTCGTGTTCACCCACCCAGTAATACCACCGGACCGCGCTCCGGCCACGCCTTTGCCCGACGGACCGCGGAAGCGGGTCCGTCCCGGCGGTCGGGCCACCCGGTCCACCGGGGCCGCACCGGGGCGGGTGGACACCAGGGGTTGTCCACTTAGGGGTTCCGGCCCCGGCCGGCGGGGAGCCCGCGGCGCAGGCTTGGACCATGACTCCGGACCCCGCACGGCTGCACCTGGACTCGGCGGCCGATCTGCTCGCCTACATTCCGCACGCGCTCGGATTCCTCCCGGAGGAGAGCCTCGTGGTGCTGACCCTCTCGGGCGGCCGGGTGGGCGCGACGCTGCGGGTCGACCTTCCCGTCCCCGGCGCCGATGCCGGCAGCTATGCCGAATCGGTGGCGGCGATCCTGGCCTCCGACACGGAGGCCGACGGCGCCGTGATGGCCCTCTACACCGGGGCGCGGTGGTCCGCCCCCGGACGGCCGCCCTACCGCCGGGAGGTCCGGGAGCTGGACCGGTCGATGCGGGCGGCGGGCACCCCGCTCCGGGACGGCTGGCTGATCTCCCCGACGGGGTGGCGGGAGTACTTCTGCGGCGACGACGGCTGCTGCCCCTGGCCGGGGCGGCCGCTGGAGGAGATCGCCGACAGCACCGCCAGCGCCGAACTGGTCCTGCGCGGCAGCTCCTTCTCGCCGTCGGCGGAGACGGCCGCGGCAATGCCTCCGGCGGCTCCGGCGGAACCTCCGGTCGAGGAGCTCGCGGCGGCCTACCGGCGCCGGTGCGCCCGGACCTGGACCACCACCGTGCAGTTCCGGGCGACCCTGGACGTCTGGGACCGGGTGATCGCGGGCCCGCGGCCGCCGGCGGGCCCGGGGGATGCGGATACGGCGGCCTTCCTGCTGGCCGGCCTCTCCTGCAGGGCAGTCCGGGATTCGGTCCTGGTGCTGGCGGGGTTGGGCCGTGAAGCGGCCGAGCAGGGCGCCCATGCCTGCGGAGTGCTGCGCGGGGGCTCCGCGGCGGAGGCGCCGGTGCTGCCCGCCGCCTTCCATGCTCCGAACCGCCGCCTGCCCGAGGCGCCCGTTGACGGACGTGGGGGCGGTCCGCCCGGAGGCGGGGTGGGGGAGGATCCGCCGCCGGGCTGCGGCCCGTACGGTGGCACGGAGTCCGCCGGGGCGTGCGGGCGCTACGTCGACTTCCTGGCCGGACGGTCGGCCGGCGCGCCGCGGTGGGAGAGCCTGGACGGCGCCTACGACCTCCTCCTCCGCCTCGCCGCGGTGTCCTCGGGCGAATCCCAGGCGGCGGTGCTGACGATGCTCGGATGGATCGAGTTCGCCCGTGGCCGCGGGTCCCTGGCCTGGGTGTACCTGGAGCGCGCGGACGGCGCCTGCCCCGGCTACCGGCTGGCCCGGCTCCTGAAGGAACTGACCCTCCGCGGAGTCCTCCCGGCCTGGGCCCGCCGCCCGGACACGTCCTGGGGCGCCCGGCGCCGGCAGCCGGGGTAACCTGCCTCCCGCGGCGGCCCGGGAAATGCGCGCCCAGCCCAAAGCGTGAGACAATGTACGACGAGACCCGGTGGGGTCCGCGCATCACATGGAGGCCTGCGGGGCTCCGGTGCCCGCCCGAACAGGGCAGGCCCGGAATAGTCCGGCACCTGGAGGAAGTTCTGTAGAGAACAGGTCCTCGGTCTCCGTCTGGCCCAAGGCGCGGACTTGACAGGGTCATAGTGGTGTTGTCCCCTTGATGGCACCGCAAGCCGCGTATGAAAGGTTCTCTGTGTCGGTCAAGAAGACAGCAGCCCCGGTTTCAGTGGAAGCCGGAACCACCACCACCAAGCGCAGAGCCGCACCGAAGAAGGCTGCCTCCAAGGCTGCAGCAGCCAAGACGCCGGCGAAAGCTTCAACCGATGCCGCAGTGGCCGTCGACCCGATCGACGAGCCTGTCGAGTCCATCGTGGACGCCGCGGTCGAGCCGGACGCCGACGAGATCAAGCCCGACCCCGCCGAGGCGGAGGTCGGAACGGCCACCGGATTCGTCTACTCCGACGCCGACGACGACGATGCCCCCGCCCAGCAGGTGGTGTCCGCCGGCGCGACCGCCGACCCGGTCAAGGACTACCTCAAGCAGATCGGCAAGGTCGCACTGCTCAACGCCGAGCAGGAAGTCGACCTCGCGCTGCGCATCGAGGCCGGACTGTTCGCCGAGGAGAAGATCGCCGCGGACCCGGACATGGACCCGAAGCTGCGCCGCGAACTCGAATTCGTCATCCACGACGGAAAGCGCGCCAAGAACCACCTGCTCGAGGCGAACCTCCGGCTCGTCGTCTCCCTGGCCAAGCGCTACACGGGCCGCGGGATGCTCTTCCTCGACCTCATCCAGGAAGGCAACCTGGGCCTGATCCGTGCCGTCGAGAAGTTCGACTACACCAAGGGCTTCAAGTTCTCGACCTACGCCACCTGGTGGATCCGCCAGGCCATCACCCGGGCCATGGCCGACCAGGCCCGCACCATCCGCATCCCGGTCCACATGGTCGAGGTCATCAACAAGCTCGCCCGCGTGCAGCGCCAGATGCTCCAGGACCTGGGCCGCGAGCCCACCCCCGAAGAGCTGGCCCTCGAGCTCGACATGACCCCCGAGAAGGTCGTCGAGGTGCAGAAGTACGGGCGCGAGCCCATCTCGCTGCACACGCCGCTGGGCGAGGACGGCGACTCGGAGTTCGGTGACCTCATCGAGGACTCCGAGGCCGTCGTGCCGGCCGACGCGGTCAGCTTCACGCTGCTGCAGGAACAGCTCCACTCGGTGCTCGACACGCTCTCGGAGCGCGAGGCCGGCGTCGTCGCCATGCGCTTCGGGCTCACCGACGGCCAGCCGAAGACGTTAGACGAAATCGGCAAGGTCTACGGCGTCACCCGCGAGCGGATCCGCCAGATCGAATCGAAGACGATGTCCAAGCTGCGCCACCCGTCACGCTCGCAGGTGCTGCGGGACTACCTCGACTGACACCGGGGCGGCGGGCCGTCCTGGTCCACCGCACCCCAGATACAGGAAAGGCCCCCTCCGCGGAGGGGGCCTTTCCTGTATCTGGTCGAAACGGGTGCCCGGCGTACCGGTTCCGCTGCGCGCGGCGGACGGGCCGCGGGCGGCTCAGTCCTCGCTGGCGACCGGCTTCTCGCGGAGCCGCTCGGTCTCGTCCTGCCACTCGGAAGTGAGCGGCCTCAGGTTCGCTTCAACGGACCGTGCATGGTGGCCGCAAAACAGAAGCTCTCCACCGGAGGTTGAAAGGACTGCGCGCACGTAGGCCTGGGCTCCGCAGCGGTCGCAGCGGTGCTGGGCGGTAAGTTCTCGGGTTGCTACTGCAGTACTCATGAATGCCTCCTCATGTGGATCGTGTATTCATATAACCATTATTCGTTGCCGTTTCTTCGCAGGGTGGGTTTTCTTTCGCTCCCGGCGTACGGCGGGCCCCGCCTTGACACCGCCGGACCTGACCCGGGCTACCCGCCGCCGCGGCCGGGCCTGCGCGGTGATGTCGGTGCCGGGTAATAAGCTGGACCTTGGTGTCGAGCGGCCGTTCCCGGGCGCTGGGTCCCTCACCACAGCCACGCGTCAAGGAGATCACCCCAACGTGACCCCACTCAGTTCCGACTACACCGCACGCCATCTTTCGGTCCTCGAGGGCCTTGAGGCCGTCCGCAAGCGGCCCGGGATGTACATCGGCTCGACGGACTCCCGCGGCCTGATGCACTGCCTGTGGGAGATCATCGACAACTCCGTCGACGAAGCCCTCGCCGGGTTCGGCCAGAGCATCACCGTGATCCTGCACGCCGACGGCTCGGTCGAGATCCACGACGACGGCCGCGGCATCCCGGTCGACGCCGAACCCAAGACCGGGCTCAGCGGCGTCGAGGTCGTCTTCACGAAGCTGCACGCCGGCGGCAAGTTCGGCGGCGGCTCCTACACCGCCTCCGGCGGCCTCCACGGGGTCGGCGCCAGCGTGGTCAACGCGCTCTCGGCCCGCCTCGACGCCTACGTCGACCGCGGCGGGAAGACCTACAAGATGTCCTTCCGCCGCGGCGAGCCCGGCCGGTTCATCGACGGGAAGACCATCTCGCCCACGGCGTCCTTCGAGCCGTTCCTCGACAGTTCACGGCTCGACGTCGTCGGCACCACCAAGCGCGGCGTCACCGGCACCCGCATCCGCTACTGGGCCGACCGGCAGATCTTCACCCCTGACGCGAAGTTCTCCTACGAGGAGCTCGAGACGCGCGCCCGGCAGACCTCGTTCCTGGTGCCCGGCCTGAGGATCACCCTGCGCGACGAGCGGCGCATCCCCGGCACCCCCGGCGAAGCCGGGCCGGTCGAGCAGGTCTTCCAGCACGACGGCGGCATCTCCGAGTTCGCCGAGTTCCTCGCCGTCGACGCGGCCGTCACCGACGTGTGGCGCATCCACGGCTCGGGCCGGTTCAAGGAATCGGTCCCGGTGCTCGATGAGCGCGGCCACAGCCAGATGGCCGAGGTGGAGCGGGACTGCGAGGTCGACATCGCCCTGCGCTGGGGCATCGGCTACGAGACCACGATGCGCAGCTACGTGAACATTATCGCCACCCCCAAGGGCGGCACGCATCAGAGCGGGTTCGAGCAGGCCCTGCTGAAGACCTTCCGCAAGGTGATCGAGGCCAACGCCCGCAAGCTCAAGGCGGGCAACGACAAGATCGAGAAGGACGACGTGTTCGCCGGCCTCACCGCCGTCCTCACCGTGCGCCTCGCCGAACCGCAGTTCGAGGGCCAGACCAAGGAGATCCTGGGCACCTCCGCGGTGAAGGCCATCGTGGCCAAGGTGGTGGAGAAGGAGATCACGGCCCGGCTGAACTCGACGGCCCGCGCGGACAAGGCCCAGTCGGCGCTGCTGCTGGAGAAGGTCGTCGCGGAGATGAAGTCGCGCATCTCGGCCCGCGTGCACAAGGAGACCCAGCGCCGGAAGAACGCCCTGGAGACCTCCTCCATGCCCAGTAAGCTCGCCGACTGCCGGATCGACGACCCGGAGCGGTCCGAGCTGTTCATCGTCGAGGGCGACAGCGCCCTCGGCACGGCCAAGCTCGCCCGGTCCTCGGACTACCAGGCCCTGCTGCCGATCCGGGGCAAGATCCTCAACGTTCAGAAGGCCTCGGTGGGGGACATGCTCTCCAATGCCGAGTGCGCGGCGCTGATCCAGGTGGTCGGGGCCGGCTCGGGGCGCAGCTTCCAGCTCGACGCCCGGCGCTACGGCAAGGTGATCCTCATGACGGACGCCGACGTCGACGGCGCGCACATCCGCACCCTCCTGCTGACCCTCTTCTTCCGCTACATGCGCCCGCTCGTGGAGGCCGGACGGGTCTACGCCGCGGTGCCGCCCCTGCACCGGGTGGAGGTCATCAACCCCGGCTCCAAGCCGAACGAGATGGTCTACACCTACTCCGAGAACGAGCTGCACCGGCTCCTGGCCGCCATGGAGAAGGCGGGCAAGCGCTTCAAGGAGCCAATCCAGCGCTACAAGGGCCTGGGGGAGATGGATGCCGCCCAGCTGGCCGAAACCACGATGGATCCGCGCCACCGGACGCTGCGCCGGGTGCGGATCTCCGAGGCGGAGTCCGCCGAGCGGGTCTTCGACCTGCTGATGGGCAGCGACGTCGCCCCGCGCAAGGACTTCATCGTGGCCGGGGCCGCAACCCTGGACCGGGACCGCATCGACGCCTAGCGCCCGGCCGACGCACCCCGACGCGTCCGCCGGGCCCGAATGCGACGTCCGCGCCGGATAAAGGCGGCGCGGACGTCGCTTCCGGGTGCGGGTGTCGCGATCGGGCCCGGTACGACGCCCGGAGCGGTCCCCGGCGGGCGCCTCACCCGGGCAGGGCGCCTCACCCCGGTAGGGCGGGCGCGATCAGCAGCAGGGGAGGGGCCACCAGCAGCAGTCCGGCCGAGCCCAGCGCCGTCACGCGCTGGACCGCCGTCAGGGGGCGCACGGGGCTCAGCAGCCGGCGCAGCCGGTGCACCGAGGTGTTCCAGTCCTCGGCCACGGTCCCGGCGTCCGGCGCGGGCAGCTCGAGCCGGCTGTTGGCCGACGGCGCGGTGTCGGCCACGGCCGGTGATCCGGCGGCGACAATGGCGATGGCGCGCACCAGGGTGGATTCGTCGACGTGCTTGAGGGCCTGGTCGTCGGCCAGCATTTCGATCAGCTCCGTGACCGCGACCTGCGCCAGCTGCGAGGTGGGAAGCCAGGGCAGGGCGGAGCGCCACGCGGCGAACGCCCACAGGAGCAGGTGGTGGCGCTGCTGGAGGTGGGCGTTCTCGTGGGTCAGGACGGCGTCGAGTTCCTCCCGGCTGAGCATCTCGAGGAGCCCGTCGGACAGGACGGTCACCGAGCGCGCCCCGCCGGGCAGGCAGTAGGCAACCGGCGTAGGGTGGTTGATCACCAGGGTCGCCGGGGAGTCCTTCACCGGCGAACTCAGCAGCCGCAGCATGCTGCGGTGGCGCCGCCGCTGGCGCTGGATACGGATGAAGGTCAGCATGAGCGTAAAGACCAGGTGGACCCCGAGCAGGGTGGCGGCGCTCAGGGCGAACACGTGCACGACGCCGAGCGTCTCGGCGGACCGCTGCTCCCTCAGCACGTCCACCAGCCCGAGGGAGGCCGCCACGAGGTTGTCGCCCAGCGGGGCCAGGCCCCACACCATCATGGCGCCGATCATCGACAGCCCGCCGGCGAGGGCAATCGACTGCCACAGCACCATGGCGGTGAAGGGGGAGCGCGCGGGCCAGCGGGCGCGGGACAACGCGATGGGCGCCGGCCACGCGAGGAACACCGCGAGGGCCGCCAGGAAGTATGACGCCCAGACCACTTGAGCCTAGGTGCCGAGCAGCCTGCGCAACGTCTGCGCCTCGGACTCCGAGACGCTGCCGATGAAGCGCGCCAGCACCGCCTCCCGGTCGGGTGCCTTGGCGAACACCTCGTGCATCAGTTCGGCGGTGTGGTCGGCGCGGCTGGTGACCGCCTTGTAGCGGTGGGGCCGGCTGTTGCGCTCACGCTGCACAAGGCCCTTCTTTTCCAGCCGGGACAGGACGGTCAGCACGGTGGTCACGGCAAGCTCGCGCCCGGTGGCGGCGCCGGCCGGGACGACGGCGATGGAGTCACGCAGTTCGTTGGCCGTGAGTGCCCCGGAAGTTGACCACAGCAGGTCCATCACTGTGCGTTCGAGGTCTCCGAGGGTTGCCATCTTGTTCCTTTATGCGAAATCCGAATGTGTCCGTGGGTGCCGCCCCTGCCCGGGGACAGGATATGGCTCTACGTACTATAGGATACCGCTTTTCGCCGCGCATTTCTACGCCATGTAGAACCCTCCCGAAAATTGTTCTACGCTATGTAGAAGAAGATTTCTACGCAACGTAGAACAACTGCCGCGCAGTGCGCGGTGTACGCGAAAGGGTTTCATGGAAGCCTTGGAAATTGCCCGGTGGCAGTTTGGCATCACCACCGTCTACCACTTCCTGATGGTTCCGCTGACCATCGGCCTGGGCCTGCTCGTGGCGGTGATGCAGACCCTCTGGTACCGCACCGGGGAGGCGTCCTACCTGCGGATGACGCGCTTCTGGGGCAAGCTCTTCCTCATCAACTTCATCATGGGCGTGGCCACCGGGCTCGTCCAGGAGTTCCAGTTCGGCCTGGCCTGGAGCGAGTACAGCCGCTTCGTCGGGGACATCTTCGGCGCGCCCCTGGCCCTGGAGGCCCTCCTGGCCTTCTTCGTGGAGTCCACCTTCCTCGGCCTCTGGATCTTCGGCTGGCAGCGCCTGCCCCGGCTGGTCCACCTCCTGACCCTGTGGGCCGCGGTGCTGGCCTCGGTCCTCTCCGCCTACTTCATCCTCGTGGCCAACTCCTGGATGCAGCACCCGGTCGGGTACGAGGTGGTGGACGGCCGCCCCGTCCTCAACGACATCTGGGCGGTGCTGACCAACAACACCGCGCTGGTGGCCTTCCCCCACACGGTGTTCGGCGCGCTGGCCGTGGCCGGGGCGTTCCTGCTCGGCATCAGCTGGTACCACCTCTGGAAGCGCCGCCGGGACGGGATCGACACCGTCGACGCCGCCGGCCGGGTGGTGGTCGGCACCGGCACCCCGGCCGCCGCGTCGCGGGACACCACCGACCACCGGGTCTGGCTGCGTTCGGCACGGCTCGGCGCCGTCGTCGCCATGATCGCCTTCGCGGGCACCGCCGTCTCCGGTGACGTGCAGGGCAAGCTGATGTTTGAGCAGCAGCCCATCAAGATGGCCGCCGCGGAGGCCGCCTGCCACGACGGCACCGGCTTCTCCGTGCTCTCGGTCGGCGACCTCGGCGCCCAGAGCTGCGAGGACATTGTGGCCGTCATCGAGGTCCCCGGGGTGTTGTCCTTCCTGGCCAACGGCGACTTCACCACCGAGGTCAAGGGCGTGAACACGCTGCTGCCGGAGTACCAGGAAAAGTACGGAACCCACCTGCCCGACAACCCCATCTACGGCGAGCGCGCCGGCACCGAGATCGACTACCTGCCCGTCCTCGAGGTCACCTATTGGGGCTTCAGGATCATGATCGGCTTCGGCGCCATCGCCGCCATGGCGGCCGCCGCGGCCCTCTGGGTGCTGCGCAGGGGCACCGTCCCGCAGTCGCGGTGGCTGATGCGCCTGGCCGTCTTCGGCATCCTCGCCCCCTTCGGCGCCAACGCCGCCGGCTGGATCTTCACCGAGATGGGCCGCCAGCCCTTCGTCGTCGCGCCCAACCCCGACTTCGCCGGCATCGACAGCGTGTTCATGTTCACCGCCGCCGCTGTGTCGCCCGGGGTCACGGCCGCCGAACTGCTCACCTCCCTCGTGGCCCTGGCCTCGGTGTACGCGGTGCTGCTGGTCATCGAGGTGCGGCTGCTCTTCACCTACGTCCGGGGCGGGGTGGCCTCGGCCATGCCCGAACTCGCGCACCCACCGGCATCCGAGGACGACGGCGGCACGCCGCACCGCGCCGACGACGCCGACGTCCTCTCCTTCGCGTACTAACGGCCGCCCTTCCGCGGCCGAGACAGAAAAAGGTATTCACGCATGTCCGAGGCTCTTCCCACCCTCTGGTTCGTCCTCATCGCCGTCCTGTGGGCCGGCTACCTCTTCCTTGAGGGGTTCGACCTGGGCGTGGGCATGCTGATGAAGCTGACCTACCGCACCGACTCCCAGCGCAGGGTGCTGCTGAACACCGTGGGACCGGTCTGGGACGGCAACGAGGTGTGGCTGATCACCGCCATCGGGGCCACGTTCGCGGCGTTCCCCGCCTGGTACGCCTCGCTGCTGTCGACGCTCTACCTGCCCTTTACCGCCGTCCTGCTCGGACTGATCTTCCGGGCCGTCGCCTTCGAATGGCGCGGCAAGGTCGACAGCGCCGCCTGGCGGAACCGCTGGGACTGGGCGATCGCCCTGGGGTCCCTGACCGCCGCCGCCGGCATCGGGGCGGCGCTGGCCCTGACCACCACCGGGCTGCCGATCAACGCCAACGGCGACCGCGAGGGTGGCCCCTTCGCCTGGTTCACCGGCTACGCGCTGCTGGGTGCGGCCGCCGTCGTGCTCTTCTGCCTGGTGCACGCCGCGGCGTTCCTGGCGCTCAAGACCGAGGGCGGCGTGCGGCACACGGCGCTGCGGGTGGTGCGGCGGCTGCTGCCCTTCGCGCTGCTGCCGATGCTCGCCTGGGCCCTCGTGGTGCAGGTCCGCGGCGGGACGGCGCTGACCGCCGCCGCCCTGGTCCTCGCCGCCTGCTGCGCGGCCGCCTCCTGGGGTGCGGCGCGCCGGGACCGCGACGGCCGGGCCTTCGCGGCGCTGGGGGGCGCCCTGGTGCTGACGGTGGGTTCGATCTTCGCCGCGGCCTTCCCCGTGGTGCTTCCCTCGACGCTGGACCCTCTGTTCGACCTGACCGTGGAGTCCGCGGCGTCCTCCCCGTACACGCTGGGCCTGATGAGCGTCGTGGCGGCCTTCGGGCTGCCGCTGATCCTGGCCTACCAGGGCTGGACCTACTGGGTGTTCCGGCGCCGGATCTCCGAACGGAGCATCCCCGCGGCCCACGCAGTGACACCGCTGTGAGTGCTCCGGCCCAGGCGGCGGCGCGCAGGCGCCGCCGGAGGGGGCCCGGGTCCCCGGCGGGCCCGGTCGGCTCGACGCCGGCGGTGTACCTGCTCGGGGTCCTCGCCGCGGCCAAGGCCGCAGGACTCGTACTCGTGGCCTCGGCCCTCGCCTCGGGGATTGCCTCCCTGGCCGCGGGACAGTTCGAGGCCGGTTCCCTGCTGGTCCAGGGGATCGCCGGCGTCGTGCTGCGCACCGGAGCCGCCTGGGGCCAGGACGTCACCGCCGCGCGCCTGGTCGTCGGGGTGAAGGAACGGCTGCGCTCCGCCGCCCTGGAGCGTGTCGTCGGCGACGGCGGCGCGGCCC
Organism: Arthrobacter melezitosi; assembly: GCF_054511055.1. NCBI lineage: Bacteria > Bacillati > Actinomycetota > Actinomycetes > Micrococcales > Micrococcaceae > Arthrobacter > Arthrobacter melezitosi. The sequence continues at coordinate 22,831 of NZ_JBTNDJ010000010.1, read as the reverse complement.
CCGCGGCCGGTCCCGGCGGGACCACCGCGCCCGGCGCCCCGGCCGGCACCGGCGCGTTGAGCGTGCTGCTCACCCGGGGCCTGGACGGGCTCGACAAGTACTACACCCAGTACCTTCCCGCGCTCGTGACATGCGCCGTCGTGCCGCTGCTGGTCGGCGCACGGATCCTCGCCGCGGACTGGATCAGCGCCCTCGTGATCCTCCTGACCGTCCCGCTGGTCCCGGTGTTCATGGTCCTGATCGGGCTGCACACGCAGGAGCGCACGCGGGACGCCGCGGCCGCCCTGGCCCGGCTGTCGGACCACCTGCTCGAACTGGCCCGGGGTCTGCCCGTGCTGGTGGGCCTGGGGCGGGCGGCCCAGCAGACCCGCGCCCTGGGGGACATCGCCGGGCATTCCTCGGCGCGCACCATGGCCACCCTGCGCACGGCGTTCCTCTCCTCCCTGGCCCTCGAGCTCATCAGCACCATCTCGGTGGCCGTCGTCGCGGTCTTCGCCGGGGTGCGCCTGATCCACGGCGACCTCGGGCTGGAGACCGCCCTCCTGGCCCTGATGCTCGCCCCGGAGTGCTACACGCCGCTGCGCGAGGTCGGGGCCGCCCACCACGCCAGCGAGGACGGCAAGGAGGCGGGCGGGCGCGTCCGCGCCATCCTCGATGCGCCCCGGCCCGTGCCCGCGCGGTCCGGGGGGCCCGTCGCCGTGCGGGACCTCACCGCGCGGTTCGAGGGAACCGCCCGGCCGCTGTTCTCCGGGCTCAGCCTCACCCTCCCGGAGGGCACCGTCACGGCCCTGACCGGTCCAAGCGGCAGCGGCAAGTCAACCCTGATGGCACTGCTCGCCGGCACCGCCCCGCCGCCCGGGTTGGAGCTCACCGGCACTCTCGCCGGCGCCGCCCCGGGCTCGGTGGCGTGGGTTCCGCAGCACCCGGAGTTCCTCGAGGACACCGTCGGGGAGGAACTGGCCCTGTACGCGGGGCTGCCCGCGGACGATCCGGCGCTCGCCGAGGGGCTCGCCGCCGTGGGGGGACGGGACCTCCTCGGCCGGCGGACCGGCGAGCTGAGCCCGGGTGAGGCCCGGAGGGCCGCCGTGGCCCGGGCCCTGCTGCGCGCCCGGCACCGGCCCGGGGTGCGCCTGCTGCTGCTCGATGAGCCGACCGCCCACGTCGACGCGGCGTCGACCGAAGCCATCCACGCCGCCCTGCGCGCGCTCCGCGGCCGCCTCACGGTGCTGCTGATCGCCCACGACGGGCGGACGGCGGCGCTCGCGGATGCCGCCGTCGTCCTGGGCGGCCCGGCCGCCGGAACGGGCGCGCCCGGCGCCCTGGAGCCCGCCGCCGCACCGGCCGCCACGGCCTCCACCCGGGTGGCCTCGAAGCTCCGGGCTGCCTCCGCGGACGCGGGTTCGACCCCCGGTGACGTGCAGGTCCACGCGGGAGCCACCGGCACCGCGGGCCGGCTGAGGGCGGTGCTGGCCCTGGTCCGCCCGTGGGAGCCGCGGTTCCTCGGCGCCGCCGGCCTGGGCCTCGGTGCCTCACTGTTCGCCGTCGCCCTGACGGCCCTGTCGGGCTGGCTGATCGTGAGGGCGTCCGAGCAGCCGCCCATCCTGTACCTGCTGACGGCCATCGTGGGGGTGAGGTTCTTCGGCATCGGCCGCTCCCTGCTGCGGTACTGCGAGCGGCTCGCCCTTCACCGCGCCGTCTTCGCCCGGGCGGACCGGGTGCGCCTCCGCGTGTGGGAGGGCCTCCTGGGCCGCCCCGAGTCCTGGCGGACGCTCTCGCGCGGCTCCGGCGGCATCGAAAGCCTGATCGGGGACGTCGACGAACTGCGCGACCTGACCCCCCGGGCCGTCCTTCCACCGCTGACGGCGGTCCTGACCGGGGCCGCGGCGGTCCTGACGACGGCGCTGCTGCTGCCCGACGCGTTGGGCTGGCAGCTGGCGACCGCCGCCGTGGCGCTCCTCGCGGCTCCGGCCGCGGCGGTCCTGGCCGACCGGGCCGCCGGCACCGCCAACGTGGTACGCAGGGCCGAATCGCTCCAGCACACGGCGCGGCTGCTGCGCGCCGCCCCGGATCTCGCGGCGAACGATGCCGCCGGCAGGGCCCTGCGGCGCTGGAAGGCGCTCGACCACGCCGCCGCCCGGGGCCTGCGCCGGGTGGCCTGGGCGGCCGGCACCGGCCAGGGGCTCGTCGTGCTCGCCTGCACCGCCGGGGCCCTCGGGGTGCTGACGGTGTCCGCCGGCGCCCCGGCGGACACCACGGCCGTCATCGCCCTGATGCAGCTGGCGCTGATCGAGCCGTTCGGCGCCGGGGCCGCCGCCGTGCAGCACTGGGGGCCGCTGCGCGCCGTCGCGGCGAGGATCCACCCCCTCCTCGCGCCGCCCCCGGGCGGGCAGGAGGAGCCCGCCGGGCGCCGTCCGCGGAGCGCCGGGCGGACGGCCGGCGGAGGCCGGGGGAACGCCGGTCGGCCCGCGCCCGGTGGCGCCACCGCTGGCCGCCCCGGCGCCGGACCCATCCGGTCCCTGGCACTGCGGGATGCGGCGGTCGGCTACGGGTCGAACGCCCCGGTCGTCTCCGGTGTCTCGTTCACCCTCGAACCCGGCCGCTGGACCGCCCTCACCGGTCCGTCGGGCAGCGGCAAGTCGACCCTGCTCGGGGCGATGCTCGGATTTCTGCCGCTGAGCTCCGGCAGCCTCTTGGTGAACGGGACGGCGGCGGCCCCCGGGGAACCGGTGCTGCGCCGGATCGCCTGGTGCCCCCAGGAAAGCCACCTCTTCAACTCGACCCTCCGGGCCAACCTGCAGCTGGCACGCAACGGCGGCGCCCCCATCCCGGAGGCGGAGCTGGTCCGGGTCCTGCACGCCGTCGGCCTCGGCCCCTTCCTCGACCAGCTCGAGGAGGGGCTCGACGCTCGGGTGGGAGCCGGCGGCGCCCGGCTCAGCGGCGGGCAGCGGCAGCGCCTGGCCGTCGCCCGGGCCCTGCTGACGGATGCCGATGTCCTGCTGCTCGATGAGCCCACCGCACACCTTGACGCGGCCGGAGCCCGCGCCCTCCTGGACGACCTGCGCCGGGGACTCGCCGACAAGGCCGTGCTGCTGGTCACCCACGACGCCCGCGAGGCGGCGTTGTGCGAGCAGGAGGTGCGGATCGGGCGGCAGGACGGCGGGGATGTTCACCCCGGCAGGGGTGACCTACGCTGGGCGTATGAGCCAGCCTGACTGTCCCGCCCTGCCCGACTCCCTCACCTGGCGCCCGATCGATGCGCAGGACATCGGGCCGTGGCATGAGCTGATCCTGCGGATGGCGGCGGAGGACAAGCCGGACTGGATTGAGGAGCGCGCCGACCTCGAGCAGGCCCTGGGGTCCTCGAAAAACGACCCGCGCGAGGACACCATCCTCGGCCTCGACGCCGAGGGCACGGTCCGCGCGTTCGGCCGGGTCTCGATGAACCCGGACTCCGTCAAGGTGCACAGCGCCGGGGGAGTCGACCCGGCGTGGCGGCGGCGCGGTATCGGCCGGGCCGTGTTCGCCTGGCAGAAGCACCGGGCGCGTGCCCGCCTCGCCCGTGCCGGTGTGGAGGGCGGGGTGCTGCGGACGTACGTCGAGGAGCGGAACCCCTCCCATGTGGCGCTGCTCGAACTGACCGGGAGCACCGTCGTGCGGTACTTCACCGAGATGACCCGCCCGCTCGCGGACCCGATCCCCGAGCTCGCCATCCCGGCGGAGCTTGACCTCGTGACCTTTCATGACGCAATCTCCGACGGCGTGCGGCTCGCGCACAACGACGCCTTCGCGGACCACTGGGGGAGCGAACCGCGCGACGACGAGTCGTGGGGCTTCGTCACCGCCCATCCCGAGTTCCGGGCGGACTGGAGCCTGGCCCTCGTGGACAGGGAGACCGGGGCGGTGGCCGCCTACCAGATGGCCAGCTACGACCCCGGGTCCATCGAACTGCTCGGCCGCGCCGAAGGGTACACGGACCTGCTGGGCGTGCGCCGCGCGTGGCGGGGCCGCGGCCTGGCGCCGGCGCTGCTCGCGGAGGCCATGCGGCGCTTCCGTGCGGGAGGCATGGACAGCGCGGGCCTGGGCGTCGACACCGAGAATCCCACGGGCGCCCTCGGCCTGTACGAGCGGATGGGATACCGTCCCACGCAGCGTTCACTGGTGTTCGACCTTCCGGTGACCTGACCGGCGTCGGCCGGCGTGACAGGGGCCGCGCCCGTTAGCGCCCCGCCCGAAAACGACGGGCCCACCTGAAAACGACGAGCGCACCCGGAAACGACGGGCGGACCCGATATTTCCGGTTCGCTCGTCGCATTCGGGGGTCCTCGTCGCATTTTGGTCCGCCCGCCGTAGGCAGGTGCATTCTCCGTGGCACCGAGAGGCCGGTGGGGGCACAGCACCCGGACGCGGTCCGCGCACCCGGAAACGACAGGGCCGCCCGGAAACGGAAGCGGTCCGCGCACCCAAAAGCGACAGGGGCACCCGGAAACGACGAACGCACCCGATAATCCGGGTGCGCTCGTCGCTTTCGGGCCCGCTGGGCGCGTTCAGGCACGTCGGTCGCTTTGCGGTGCGTCCGCACTGCTAGGGGACGCCGGGCTCCGCCGGAGCGGCCGCGTCCTCCGCCGGCCCGCCGTCCTCCGCCGCCGGCCAGGACAGGGCCGGACCGACGACGTCGATCTGCTGGGTCAGGGCGATCCCCGACCCATCACGGCGGCCGTGCTCGGTCGGCAGCGCCCGCGCAACACCCGTGGAGGAGGCCGCCTTCGCCGGTCCGTGCCCGGCCCACGCCAGCGCCAGGCCGTCCTCCCCGCTGAGGAAGCGGTGGGCCCGCACCCCGCCGGTGGCCCGGCCCTTGGCTGGGTACTCGGCGAAGTCGGTCACCTTGACCGAGCCGGGGGAAGTGCCGGGGAGGGCGCCGCTGGAGGTCGCCACGGTGACGACGACGGCGGCCGGGTCCCCTGCGGCGACCACGCTGAAGGACAGCACCGAGTCACCCGCGGCGAGCTTGATGCCGCTCATCCCTCCGGCGGTCCTGCCCTGCGGGCGCACCGCGGAGCCCGCGAAGCGCAGCAGCTGGGCCTGCCGGGTGATGAAGACAAGGGAGTCGTCGTCGCCGGCGGGGGCTACGCCCACCACCGAGTCCTTCGGCTTCAGGGCGATGATCTCCCAGTCGTCCCGGTTCAGCGGGTACTCCGGGGTCACCCGCTTCACGACACCCTGCGCCGTGCCAAGGGCCAGCACGGTGTTCAGCGGCGCCAGTCCGACGAGGGTCTCCCCGCGCTCCAGGGTGATGAACTCCTTCGCGGGCACGCCGCCGGTAAGGTTGGGCACGCCGGCGCTGGGGGGAAGGGCAGGCATGTCCATGACCTGCAGGCGGATCATGCGTCCGCTGGAGGTCACCGCCGCGATCTCGGCCCGCGCCGTGGTGGGCACGATGGAGCGGAAGGCATCGTGCTTGATCCGCTGGCCGTCCGCCAGCGGCTCCCGGTCGGCGGTCCGGGCGATCTGGCCGGAGGCGGACAGCACCGCCCAGCACGGGTCATCGGAAATCTCCAGCGGCAGCACCGCCTTGGCACCCTTGCCTGCGGTGTCCGGCAGGACCGAGCCCTTCAGGGGGGCGGCCGCCTCCGACTCCAGCAGCACGGTGCGGCGGGGCGTGGCGAACTTCTCCGAGATCGCGCCGAGCTCGTCCGAGACGAGGGTGCGCAGCACCTCCTCGGAGCCCAGGATCCGCTCGAGCTCCTCGATGTCGCGGCGCAGCTGGTCCTGTTCCTTCTCGAGTTCGATGCGGGAGTACTTGGTGAGCTGGCGCAGCCGCAGCTCGAGGATGTGGTTCGCCTGGACCTCCGAGAGGTCGTAGATCGACATCAGGCGCTCGCGGGCGGCGGCGGCCTCGTCGGAGGACCGGATGATCTGGATGACCTCGTCGATGTCGACGATGGCGATCAGCAGGCCCTCCACCAGGTGCAGGCGGTCCTTCTTCCGGGCCAGCCGGTAGGCGGTGCGCCGGCGGACGACGAGGATCCGGTGGTCGACGTACACGGAGAGCAGTTCGAGCAGCCCCAGGGTGCGGGGCTGGCCGTCGACGAGGGCCACATTGTTGATCCCGAACGAATCCTCCATCGGGGTGTGCCGGTAGAGCTGGGCCAGGACGGCGTTGGGGTTGAAGCCGTTCTTCAGCTCGATCACGAGGCGCAGCCCGTGCATCCGGTCGGTCAGGTCGACGATGTCGGAGATGCCCTGGAGCTTCTTGGACGTCACGGCGTCCTTGATCCGCTCGATGACCTTTTCCGGGCCCACGGTGTAGGGGAGTTCGGTGACCACGAGGCCGGTGCGGCGGGCCGAGAGCTGTTCGATCTCCACCTTCGCCCGGGTCTTGAACGACCCGCGCCCGGTGGCGTACGCGTCGCGGACCCCCGAGAGGCCCACGATCTTGCCGCCGCTGGGCAGGTCGGGCCCGGGGATGAAGCGCATGAGGTCCTCGAGCCCGGCGTCGGGGTGGGCGATGAGGTGGCGGGCGGCGGCGATGACCTCGCCCAGGTTGTGCGGGGCCATGTTGGTGGCCATGCCGACGGCGATGCCGCTGGCGCCGTTGACGAGCAGGTTCGGGAACGCCGCGGGAAGGACCTCCGGCTGCATCAGCTGGTTGTCGTAGTTCGGCACGAAGTCGACGACGTCCTCGTCGAGGTGGTCCGTCAGGCTCAGTGCCGGTGCGGCCAGCCGGGCCTCGGTGTACCGGGGGGCGGCGGGGCCGTCGTCGAGGGAGCCGAAGTTGCCGTGGCCGTCGATCAGGGGAAGGCGCAGCGAGAAGTCCTGGGCCATCCGGACCATCGCGTCGTAGATCGCGGCGTCGCCGTGCGGGTGGAGCTTGCCCATGACCTCGCCGACGACGCGCGCGGACTTCACGTGGCCGCGGTCCGGGCGCAGGCCCATGTCGGTCATCATGTACAGGATGCGCCGCTGCACCGGCTTCAGCCCGTCGCGGGCGTCGGGGAGCGCGCGCGAGTAGATCACCGAATAGGCGTACTCGAGGAACGAGTCCTGCATCTCGGACTCGACGTCGATGTCGATGATGTTCTCGGTGAAGTCGTCGGGCGGAGCTGTTTTTTGGCGCCTGGCCATAGCGGTGGGGGTTCCTCAACTTGGATCTGGGGGCGGTTCGGACGCGGGCCCGGACACGCTGCTGACGCGCGCGGACGTTGCCCACTACGCTGAGTCTATGGTGGCCGACGGACATTACCCCGAATATTGGGAGGCCGATGTCGTGCTGCGCGACGGCGGGACCGGGCACCTGAGGCCCATCGCGCCCTCGGATGCGGACGCCGTCGCGGCCTTCCACGGGCGCCAGTCGCAGAACTCGATCTACCTGAGGTTCTTCACCTACAAGGCCACGCTCAGCGCCAAGGAGCTCAAGCGCTTCACGGAGGTCGATCACCACGACCGGGTGGCCTTCGTCATCACCCGCGGCGCCGACATCATCGGGATCGGCCGCTACGACCGGATGGACGACCCCACGGAGGCGGAGGTCGCCTTCAACGTCTCGGACTCCTACCAGGGCCGCGGCGTGGGCTCGATCCTGCTCGAACACCTCGCCGCCGCCGCCCGGGAGAACGGCATCCGGCGCTTCTCCGCCGAGGTCCTTCCGGAGAACCGCAAGATGATCACCGTCTTCGCGGAGGCTGGCTACGAGGTCGAGCGCCACTTCGACGACGGCGTCGTCATGCTCCGCTTCGACATCGACGCCACCCGGAAGTCGCGGGCGGTCATGGAGGCCCGGGAGCACCGGGCCGAGGCGCGCAGCGTGGCGGGGCTGATGACCCCCTCCTCGGTCGCCGTGATCGGCGCGAGCCGCCGCTGGGGCTCCATCGGCTACGCCCTGCTCGAGCACATCACCGAGGGCGGCTTCACCGGCACCGTGTACGCGGTGAACCCGGAGGCCTTCGAACTGGGCGGCAGGATCTCCTACGCCTCGGTGCGTGAGGTCCCCGGCCCGGTCGAACTCGCCGTCATCGCCGTGCCGTACGGGACGGTGGATGCGGTGGTCGACGAGTGCGCCGCCGCCGGAGTGCGCGGCCTGCTGGTGGCCACCTCGGGCTACGCCGAGGACGGCGCGGAGGGCCTCGCCCGGCAGCGCGCCCTGGTGGCGCGGGCGCGGGCGCAGGGCATGCGGGTGGTGGGCCCGGCCTCGCTGGGCATCGTCAACACCGACCCGGCGGTCCGCCTGAACGCCTCGATGGCGCCGGACCTGCCGCGGCGGGGGAGCCTTGCCCTGTTCAGCCAGTCCGCCGGGCTCGGGGTCCTGCTGTACTCGGCCGCCGCCCGCCGCGGGCTCGGGGTGTCCTCGGTCATCTCCGCCGGAAACCGGGCCGACGTCTCAGGCAACGACGCCATGCAGTACTGGGAGGACGACGCCGACACGTCGGCGGTGGCGCTCTACCTCGAGACGATCGGCAATCCGCGCAAGTTCTCCCGCATCGCCCGGCGCCTGGCGAAGACCAAGCCGGTGATCGTCGCCAAGTCGCCCGGAACGGGCCTGCAGCTGCCGCCGGGGCACGCCGTGCGCACCAGCCAGGCCCCGCCGGCCGCCCTCGACGCGATGCTGCGCCAGTCCGGGGTCATCCGGGTGGAGACCACCGAGCAGCTCATGGACGTGGCCTCGATCGTCGCATCCCAGCCGCTGCCGGCCGGGCCCGGCGTCGCCGTCTTCTCCAACTCCGCCGCCCTGGGGAAGGTGCTCGCCGACGCCGTGGCCGCCCAGGGGATGACGGTGGCCGCCGTCGTGGCCGACCTCGACCTCGACGCGGGCCAGTCGGTCGCCCTGCCGGCCCTCGAGGCCGCGGTGGCCGGGGCCCTCGCGCGGGAGGACGTGCATGCGGCGATCGTCACCACCCTCCCGGCCCAGGGCCTGCCCGCCGAAACCCTCGCCAACACGCTGCAGGCGTGCGGGGAGGCCGCCGGCAAGCCCGTGGTGGCCTCCTTCACGGGCGTGCTCGACCCGCGCCGGCAGCTCGACGGCCTGGTGGAGGCCGCCCCGGCGCCGGGTGGGGCTCCCGCGGCGGACGGGGCCAGGCCGGGGGCCGGACTGCAGCGCGCGCTGCCGGCCTTCGCGAGCCCCGGAGCGGCGGTGGCGGCCCTGGGCGCCGTCGTCGCCTACACCCGCTGGCGCGCACGGGACCACGGGGAGTTCACGGACATCCCCGGCACGGACGACGACGCGGCCGCCGCGCAGCTCGAGGAGATCCTCGGCCGGGTCAGCGGCGTCGGCCTGACGCGCCTGAGCGCCGAGGAGACCGCCGCCATCCTGGGCCACTACGGGATCGGCGTGCTGCCCTCGGCCGGGTTCGACTCCGCCGACGACGCGGTGAAGGCCGCCGACCGGCTCGGCTGGCCGGTGGCGCTGAAGACCACCGAGGAACACCTGCGGCACCGGCTGGACCTCGGCGGGGTGCGCCTCGACATCGCGGACGCTAAGGCGCTGCGGGCCAATATCCTCTCAATGGAGAAGGCCCTCGCACCGTTCGGCAGCTTCGGCATGGAGGTGCAGCCGATGGCGCCGGCCGGGCAGGCCTGCGTCCTGCGGGCCATCGAGGACCCCCTCCTGGGCCCGGTGCTGTCCTTCGGCCTCGCCGGCGACGCCGTCAACCTGCTCGACGACTGGGGCCACAGCGTTCCACCCCTGACCAGCGTCGATGTCGCCGACCTGGTGCGTGCGCCGCGGGCCTCGCGGAAGCTGTTCGGCTATCAGGGCCTGCCGCCGGCCGACATCGCCGCCGTCGAGGACCTCGTGGCGCGGGTGGCCCTCCTGAAGGACCGCCACCCCGAGATCGCCCTGCTTGAATTCAACCCCGTCCTGGTGGCCACCTCGGGCCTGGCGATCCTCAGCGCGACGATCGATGTCGGCAACCCGCGGCAGCGCACGGACAGCGCCCGCCGGGCCATGCGCGACTGACCCGCCCCGTCCGCGCCTCCCCGAGGCGGTTAGGCAGAGCGGACGCGGGTAGGGGAAACTGGGAGCATGACCCTTTCGCTCTCCCCGCAGCGTCGTGACCTCGATTCCTCCCTTGAGCGCGCAGGATTCTATCCACGGCTGGTCGCCGATGTGGTCCACGATGCGCTCGACGGCCGCGAGCCGCTCTCCCACGTTGTGCACCTGGAGACCCACTTCGAGCGCACCGAGGTGCACCGCCACATCACCGTCCTGGTCCTCACCGAGGACATGCTGGTCATCACCCACGTCGACGACCAGCAGCTTGACGACGCCGGCGAGCAGGTCACCGCCCAGATCTCCACCGAGTCCGTTCCCGTCAGTCAGATCCGCTCCGTGGTCCTGAGCTACCTCTACGCCCAGCCCCAGGACTACAAGCCCTCCGACCCCGCACGCGAGATGACCCTGGCCATCGCCTGGTCCGGCGGGCAGCGCCTCGACATGGGCCCGGCCTCCTGCGGCGATCCGCAGTGCGACGCCGACCACGGCTACACCGGCACCATCGCCCAGGAGGACATCGTGCTGCGCGTCAGCGCCGAGGCCGATGGCGTGCAGGCGGTCCAGAACGCCAAGTCCTTCGCGCGCGCCCTGCGCAAGGTGAACACGGCCAGCCCCGTCGGAGGCGGCGCCGTCCTGACCTCCGACCGGCCCGGACGCCGCCAGCCCGGCTTCGCCGGACGGTTCACCCGGGCCCCCCACGGGCGGTAGCGGGCCGTGACGGACCTTTCCACCCATCTCGAGCCCCTCCCGGCGCCCCCCGCCTACGGCACCGGCACCGTCGGGGAGGTCCTGACGAGTGCCGCCGCGGCCCTTGGACTCGACGGATTCGGCAACGCCCTCGGCCTCCCCGCGGCACGGCGCGTCTGCGTGGTGATGGTCGACGGGCTGGGTCTGTCCCTGCTGAAGCAGCGCGGCGGCCACGCCCCGTTCCTGCGCACCCACCTCGACAGGGCCCGCACCCTGGGGTCGGCGTTCCCCTCCACCACGGCGGCGTCCCTGGCCAGCCTGGGAACCGGCCTGCCACCGGGGAGGCACGGCATGGTCGGGTACGACGTGCTCGACCCGGCGCAGGGCAAGGTGGTGAACATGCTCGGCAACTGGGACGGCGGCGTCGACCCGCTCGCCTGGCAGCCCCATCCCACGGTGTTCGAACGGGCGGCCCGCGAACTCCCGGTGGTCACCGTCAGCCAGCCCCGCTTCGCCGACTCGCCCATGACGCGCGCGGCGCTGCGCGGGGGAAGTTTCGCCGGGGCGGGCACGCTGCAGGCACGGGTCCGCACCGCCTCCGAGCAGCTCTCCGGAGCCGAGGCGATGCTCATGTACTTCTACCTCAACGACCTGGACAAGGCCGGCCACCGCCACGGCAGCGCCTCCACCGACTGGACGGACCGGCTGGAGGACCTCGACTCGGCGATGAAATCCCTGGCCCGCAGGGTGCCGGCGGACACGCTGCTGTTGCTGACCGCCGACCACGGGATGGTCGACGTCGCCGAGGGCCAGCGCTTCGACTACTCGGCGCAGCCGGCCCTGGTGGACGGCGTGGCGCACACCGCCGGCGAGCCGCGGATGGTCCACCTGTACTTCGAGCCGGGGCTCGACGCCGCCGGCGGAGAGCGGCTGCGGGCGGCCTGGCAGGAGGCCTTCGGGCGGCAGGCCTGGATCCTGACCCGCCGGGAGGCGGTGGAGGCGGGCCTGTTCGGCGCCGCCGTCGACCCCTCGGTGCTGCCGCGGATCGGTGACCTGCTGGTGGCCGCCCGCGGTCCGATCGCCCTCTTCGACACCCGGCGGACCCCAGCCTCCGCCCTCGAGGTCATCGGCCAGCACGGGTCGATGACGCGGGCCGAGCGCGAGGTGCCGCTGCTGACGCTGCGCCGGCCGGAAACCGCACGAAAGGGTCCCGCCGGGCGCGGGACGAAGACCACCCCCGAAAGGCCGAACCATGGCTGAACTTCTGTTTTTCTGCGGAACGATGGACTCCGGCAAGTCGACCCTTGCCCTGCAGATGGAGCACAACCACCGCGCCCGCGGCCGGAAGGGCGTGCTGTTCAGCTGCCATGACCGGGCCGGTGAGTCGATGATCTCGAGCCGCCTGGGGCTTCGGACCCGCGCGGTCGAGGTGCACCCCGAAACGGATTTCTGGAGCGAGGTGACCGGCCGGCTGACGCAGGGGGCGCGGGTGGACTACCTCATCTGCGACGAAGCGCAGTTCTACACCGCCGGGCAGATCGACCAGCTGGCGCGCATCGCCGACGACATGGACATCGACGTCTTCGCCTTTGGCATCACCTCCGATTTCCGCACCCGGCTGTTCCCGGGCTCCCAGCGCCTCGTGGAGCTGGCGGACCGCATCCAGGTGCTGCAGGTCGAGGCCCTGTGCTGGTGCGGCAGGCGCGCCACCCACAACGCCCGCATCGTCAACGGCGTGATGGCGGTCGAGGGGGACCAGATGGTCGTCGGGGATGTCGAAGCGCCGGCGGACCCCGGCGACGCCGGGACACCTCCCCGGTCCGAGCCGGTCACCGAGTATGAGACCCTGTGCCGCAGGCACCACATGCGCCGGCAGACGTCGCGGGCCTCGAACGCGCTGGTCGGCAACGAGCTGCCGCTGCCCTTCGAACCGGCCCCGGAGTCGGAACCGGCACGGCTCTAGCCGGCCGCGCCGGGCCCCGCGTTCCGGCCGCGCCGCCGTCCGGGCACCGCGGATGCCCTCCGGGACACCGGGCGGATTCAGGCGCCGGTATGGGCAGGCAGCGCCGCGGGGAAGACTGTGGGGAGGCTCGGGCGGGCTGCGCCCGCGGGTCAGTCGCCCTTGGTGCCGAAGACGATCTGGTCCCAGCTTGGGACGCTGGAGCGCTTGGGCTTGATCCGCCGGTCCGCCGGTTCCTCCGCCTTGGCCGGAGCCTCGCCGCCGGCGTCCCTGCCGCGGTCGCCGGACTGCCCGCGGTGCTGCTCGGAGCCTGTCTCCCGGGCCCCTGCGCCGTCGCCGGACTCCCGGCCGCGTGCGGCGGCATCGGGGGCGCTGCGCTCGTTGTCGGAACGGACCGGCACCGCGAAGATGCTGATCTCACGGGTCTCGGTGCTCACGCCGTGGTAGAGCCGGGGCGAGCCGTCGGCGTGATGGGTGGCCGAATGGTCCTCGCCGTCCTCGGCCAGCGGGGGAGCCAGGCTCAGCCCCGGTGGGAGCGAGCCCTCCTCAGGCTCGAAGCCGTCGCGGGGGTGGGCCGCGGGGATGCTGCCCTTGGCCAGCAGCTCGGCGAGGGAGTCATCGCTCTCCTCGTCGGCGCCGAGCCGCTGTCCGCGACGCGAGCGCAGCACATCGAGCAGGCCGTCGGAGTCGTCGTTCGATTCGGCCGGGGGCTCCTCGGCCTTTTCGGCCTCGAAGTCGAACACCCGGTCCGCGACGGCGCTGAGCCGGCGGTTGGGGAGCGGACCGTCAAGCGGTTCGAGTTCGCTGAGCAGCTGCGCCCACCGGTTCGCGTTCACGACGGTCTTGCGGGAGGGGTTGAAGGTCCACTGTGCGGGAGGTTCCTCACCGACGTTCACCGCCGAACTCTCCGGGAGGGTGAACCGGGCGACGACGTTCCAGGCGCCGTCGGTGCGCCGCCAGGAATCCCATTCGATGTTCGCGGCGTCGACTCCGTACGCCTCGAGCCGGAACGCGACCATCTCCCCGAGCTGGGCCGCATTCTCGCCGAAGGCGGAGCGGTAGCCGTCGTGGGAGGGCAGCGGCGCGGCCACCTCGACGCGCTGGGCCAGGTAGGCCATGTAGTCGCGCTCGGCGCGTACCGGGCCCTCGTAGCGCAGGACGTGGGCGAGGTCGAGTCCGGATTCCTCGGCGATTCCCTGCGCCGTGGCGCCGCTGCGGATCCTCGCCTGGATGTCCCGCGGGGTCAGGTGGATCGAGGGGCCGGTCCGGCCGGGCGGGGTGGGCGGAGCGGCAGGCGCGACCCGCGTCGACTGCCGGGAGGCGGCCGCTCTCAGGGCTTCGTCGATCGGCAGACGAAACGTCGCTCCTCCGTCGCCGCTTAACAGCAGATGATCGCCATCCACACCAACCAGGCGCAGCTCCTGCATTAAATCCTCCAGCCGACAGTAATTACTAGTCGAAACTCTGCCATTGAATGACCCTCATTCCTACTACACCCTCGGGTGTGGCGCGTTCTTTGGGGCAGGGCCGCGGACCGGGTGCGCAGGACGCGGAGCACCCGGAGCCCGCCGCGGCTGCGGGCACCGGCGCCCCGGCGGGCCACCCGGGCCGACACGGCCGGGCCGCCGAAGCGGCTGCCGGCCCGCCCCGATGAGGCAGAATGCACTTGGAAATATCCCGCATGCCGGGCCCGGTACCACCGGCGGGTCCAGCTGCTGCCCTACGACCGGAGCGTGAAGAAACGACTATGGCGACCGACTACGACGCGTCGAGCACCACCGATGAAGAGACCGCCGCCGGGCCCCTCGCGGAACTTCGGACCAAGACCGCCGCCGTGCAGTCCCCGGTGGTCGACGAGGACGAGACCGAGGCGGCGGATTCCTTCGAGCTTCCCGGCGCCGACCTTTCGGCCGAGGAGCTGACCGTGCAGATCCTGCCGGCGCAGGCCGACGAATTCACCTGTTCCTCGTGCTTCCTGGTCCGCCACCGCTCCCAGGTCGCGCGCGAGAAGGACGGCCTGCGGTTCTGCACCGACTGCGAAGGCTGAGCCGGTTCAGCTCTCGAGGGCCGCGGCGAGCTGCGTGGGCCTGCGGGTCGAGGTGAGCCAGTACGGGGTGCGGTCCTCAGGATCGGTGATCTCGATCCGCACCACGGGGGAGATCCATCCCCGGATGCACAGGTAGGCAAGGCCGTTCAGGGCGGGCCCGCGCTGGTCGGTGGCCTCCGCACCGGTGTGGATGGACACGGCGCCCAGGTAGCGGCGCTCGATCGTCGCCCTTCCCACGGTCAGGGTGGAGGGCGTCACCACGATCCGGGGGGTGGAGAGGATGAGCAGGGTTGCCAGGACCACCGCGACCACCCCTGCCGCCGCGAATCCGACGGTCACATCGATGGGGGCAAAGGTCACGATCGACGCCCCGGCGGCGCCCACCACCAGCAGCCAGATCCACGGTGAGGGCCACAGCCGCTCGGAATAGATGACAGTGTCCTGCACGGACCCTTCTGCGGCTTTCGACATGCTCTAACACTTACACCTTTTGCCGAAGGGTTTCATCCCGGCGCCTCGGCCGCGGCTCCCGTCGGAGGCGCTAAAGTGGTGTGCTGGGGCAGCAGTGGAGGCGGAGGAGCAACACCCGGGGCGGCCCGCCCCTGCCCACCGCGGAGCCCGCCCGCGGGACCGCACCCGAGACCACCGCCATCACCAGGCAGTACCAGTTCAGAATTACCGAACGTCCCACCGCTGCCGGCCCCGCCGGCACCGGTGCACACCAGAGGTTGGAGAAGCCCGTGCCAGAACCGCAGCAGGACCTGCAGGTGCAGATCGTGATGCTCGACGACGCCCTCGAACCGCCCGCCTATGCCCGGCCGGGCGACGCCGGCGCGGACCTGCGCTGCCGCATCGATGTCTCGCTCGCACCGGGGGAGCGCCGGCTGGTGCCCACCGGCGTGGCGATCGCCCTGCCGGCCGGGTTCGCAGGCTTTGTCCACCCCCGCTCCGGCCTGGCGGCCAAGCACGGGTTGTCGGTCGTCAACGCCCCCGGCACCATCGACGCCGGCTACCGCGGCGAGATCCAGGTCATCCTGCTGAACACGGACCGTTCCGAGACGGTGCACCTGGCCCGCGGGGACCGGGTGGCGCAGCTGGTGATCCAGCGGGTCGAGCAGGCATCCTTCGTCCAGGTTTCGGCGCTTCCGGATTCGGTGCGGGGTGCCGGCGGCTTCGGCTCGACCGGCGGCTTCGCGCCGGTTCCCGAGGCGCACAATCCCGCCACCGGCGGCTGAGCCGCCCACCATGCAGACCGGCCGCGTATCCGGCCGGAACCGAACACCACGTCGATCGATCGAGGAGAGGAACCCACAAATGGTTTTTGGGCGCCTGAAGAAGAAGAAGCAGGACGACGGCCGGGCGGAGCCCTCGGGCGCCGAGGCCGCCGGGGAGTCCGGCGGGCCCGAGGCCGGGGAGGCGGCGCCCGCCGAGGCGACGGCCGAGGCACAGCGCCGTGAACTCGGACCCTTCGACTCGGCCGAGAAGGATTCGACCGAGGGATACATCGACCTCGGAGCGCTGAAGATCGGTGCGGCCGAAGGTCTCCAGCTGCGCCTCGAGGTCGAGGAACGCACCAAGCGCGTCATCGCCGTGACCCTCGACCTCGGTGGGTCGACCCTGCAGCTCCAGGCCTTCGCCGCGCCCCGCTCTGAGGGCGTCTGGGATGAGATCCGGCAGCAGATCGGCCTTTCGGTGGGATCCCAGGGCGGCACGGTGCAGGAACGCGAGGGCACCTTCGGCACCGAGCTGATCGCCCAGCTGCCCGCCCCGCTGCCCGACGGTACGGCCGGCGTCCGCGTGGCCCGCTTCGTGGGCGTGGACGGACCGCGCTGGTTCCTGCGCGGCGTCTTCGGCGGACCGGCGGCCCTCAATGGAGAGGCGGCGGCGCCGGTGGAGCGCCTGTTCCGCAATGTCGTCGTGGTGCGCGGGGACCACCCGCTTCCCCCGCGCGAGCTGCTGCCGCTGCGCCTGCCCAAGGACGCCTCGCCCACCCCCAACCCCGCCGCGCCGGGCCGGCCCGGGCTCACCGCGCCGCAGCGCGGCCCCGAGATCACCGAGATTGGCTGACACCGGCCGGCCCGGGTTCCCGGGCCGCGGGCCGTCCGGCGGGCGGCGCGGCCGGCTGCACGGCCGCGGGCTGATCGACTCCGTCACCTACCAGCCGAAAAACGCGGCGCCCCGGTTTGCCGCCATCGTCCGGGTCGACGCCGGGCCCCTGCCCGGGACTCGGGTCCGCCTCGTGTGGATGGGCCAGCGCGAAGTGCGCGGCATCGAGGCTGGCGTCGAACTGGCCTTCGAGGGCATGGCGAGCCAGGTCGAAGGCATGCTGACCGTTTACAACCCGCGCTATGAAATCATCGGACGGCCGGAGGAGCCCTGAATGAACCCGAACCCCAAGCAGGACCAGCACGGCGACGCCCAGGACCGGCCGCGGCCGGAGGACCTGGCGTCCCAGTACGCGGCGCGGGCGGGGGTCAGGCGCACGGCACACGGCGGTATCGACGTCCTCTCCTCCGTGGGCGGGGTGCAGGGACTCTCCGAGAGCATCGTGCCGGGGCTCGTCTTCACCGTGCTGTTCACGATCACCCGCGACCTGATGGTGTCCCTGATTGCCGCCCTCGCCGCCGCCGCGGCCTTCTCGGTGGTCCGGCTCGTCTCCCGCCGGCCGCTCACCCAGGCGCTCTCGGGACTCATCGGGGTGGCGTTCTGCGCCATCGTCGCCCTGCGGACCGGCAACGCCGAAGACTTCTTCCTGCCCGGCTTCTACATCAACGCCGCGTACATCGCCGCCATGGCCCTCTCCATCGCCGTGCGCTGGCCGATCGCGGGCGTCCTGTTCGGCTTCATCCGGTCCGAGGGCACCGAATGGCGGAAGGACCCCCTGCGCGTGCGGGCCTACTCGCTGGCGACGTGGATCATCATCTCAGTGCTCGCCCTGCGCCTGGCCGTGCAGCTGCCGCTGTACCTGATGGGCAATGTCGCGGCGCTGGGGACGCTGCGCGTCGCGATGGGGCTGCCGCTGTACGCCCTGGGGCTGTGGCTGGCCTGGCTGGTGTCCCGGCCCGCGGCGCCCCAGGACGATCAGGCCGAGGCCTGATCCGCCTCCGGCCGGCTGCGCGCCGTGAGGGCGCTGCGCAGTTCGTTCTCGACCGCGACCGAGGCGAGGAAGAACAGTTCATCGCCTTCCTCCACCGTGTCGTCGGGGCTGGGGGTGATCGGCGCGTCGTCGCGCAGGATCGCCACCACCACGCAGTCCATCGGGAGCACCACCGAGCTCAGGGGCTGCCCGATCAGCGGTGAGCCCTGCGGAACGGTGAACTCCAGGATGGAGGACACCCCGGTCTGCAGCGTGAGCAGGCGCACGAGGTCGCCGATCTCCACCGCCTCCTCCACGAGGGCGGTCATCAGCCGCGGGGTGTTCACCGCCACGTCGACGCCCCACGAGTCGTCGAACATCCAGTCATTCTTCGGATTGTTCACCCGGCCCACGGTGCGGCCCACACCGAACTCACTCTTGGCCAGCAGCGACACCACGAGGTTGACCTTGTCGTCGCCCGTGGCGGAAACGACGACGTCGGCCTCGTCCAGCCGGGCATCCTTGAGCGTCGTGAGCTCGCAGGCGTCACCGATGAGCCATTTGGCGCCCTTGAGCCCGCTGCGTCCGATCACCTCGGGCTTCTCATCGATCAGGAGGATCTCATGGTTGTTCGACAGCAGTTCGCGGGCGATCGAGGACCCGACGCTTCCTGCCCCGGCAATGACAACTCTCATTCGGCATTCTCCTTGGGGGGACTTGCGAGGATCCGCCCTATCTCGTCCGTGGCGGTGGTCTCCATCATGGCGTGCACGATGTCGCCCTGCTGGTAGCTTGTCTCGTCCGTGGGGAGCATGCCCTCACCGAACCGGGTCAGGTAGGCGATGCGCACTCCGCTGACGGCCTCGATGTCCTTGAGCGGACGGCCGAGCCAGGCGTCGTTCAGGGACAGTTCGCCGAGGATCAGCCGCCCGGAGGTCTCCCGGAAGTCCCCGTCGATGCTCTGTTCGGGCAGGATCCGCCGCAGCACCTGATCGGCGCTCCAGCGCACGGCGGCCACCGTGGGGATGCCCAGGCGCTGGTAGATCTCGGCGCGCCCCGGATCGTAGATCCTCGCCACCACGTGGCGGACGTGGAAGGTCTCCCGGGCCACCCGGGTGGCCAGGATGTTCGAGTTGTCCCCGCTGGAGACCGCCGCGAAGGCATAGGCGTTTTCGATGTCGGCGTGCTTGAGGGTGTCCCGGTCGAATCCGACCCCGGTGACCTTCCGGCCGCCGAAGGAGGACCGCAGGCGGCGGAACGCACGGTCGTCCTGGTCGATGATGGCCACGCTGTGGCCGGACTCGTCGAGGGTGTGGGCCAGGCTGACGCCCACCCTGCCGCATCCCATGATCACAAAATGAGCCATCGAGGGCACCCCTGTCTCCTGCTGCGCCCGGGTGGTTTCCGGGCTGGTTACCGGCTCGCTCCGGTCGTTGTCCGGTTCTCGTCCGGAGGCGCTCGGCGGCCGGTGCTTAGGCGGCGGCCGAAGGAGCCGCGGACCGCAGCACCCGCTGCCGTAGGTCTCCAGCCTAATGGCTTCCGGGGGGCGCAAACGCGCTAGTCTGGGGGCCGTGCTGACTTTTCTCGGGGCCGCCAAGCGGGTGCTGGTGGGCAAGCCTTTCCGCAGTGACATGCGCAGGCGCCAGACCCTGCCCCTGCGGTGGGCCCTGCCCGCCTTCTCAGCGAACGCGCTGTCCTCGGTGGCCTACGCGCCCGACGAGATCATCCTGACGCTTGCCCTCGCCGGCGTGGCCGCGGTGGTGCTCGCCCCCTGGGTGGGCCTTGCCGTGATCGCCGTCCTGCTCGTGGTCATCGCCTCCTACCGCCAGGCCCTGCGCGCCTACCCGACCGGTGGAGGAGACTACGAGATCGCCCGCCGGAACTTCGGTGGGCAGGCCGGCGCCGTCGTCGCCTCGGCGCTGATGGTCGACTACGTGCTGACCGTCGCCGTGTCCGTCTCGGCGGCCGCCCAGTACGCGGTCGAGCTTGCCCCGGCCGCCGCGCCGATGCGCACCGGGATCGCCATCGCCGCGGTGGCCGGACTCGTGCTGCTGAACCTCCGCGGGGTCACGCGCGGGCCCCGCCTCACCGGCATCCCCACCTACCTGTTCACCGCGCTGGTCCTCGGCATGTGCGCCGTGGGCGTGATCCAGAGCGCCTCCGGAACCCTCCGCGAGGCCCCGAGCGCGGGCTTCGACATCGTGCCCGACGCCGCGTTCGACGCCGGGCTGGTGGGGCTGGGCGGCGCCCTGCTGATCCTGCGCGCGTTCTCCGCCGGCGCGGCGGCCCTGACCGGCATCGAGGCCCCGGCCGCCAATGTGCCAAGCTTCGAGGCGCCCCGGGCACGCAATGCGGCCACCACCCTGGTGGTCCTGGCGGCCGTGGCGTCGCTGATGATGGCCGGGGTGATCTACCTGGCCAACGCCGCGAAGGTCCACGTGGTGCTCGACCCCGCCAACCAGCTGCTCATCGACGGCCGGCCGGCCGGGGAGGACTACGTCCAAAGCCCGGTGCTCAGCCAGCTGGCCGCGGTGGTCTTCAACGATGCGACGCTTCCGTTCTTCCTGGTCGTGGCCGCCACGGTCCTCGTGCTCCTCCTGGCCGGCCACGCCGCGTTCAACGGCTTCCCCCTCCTCGCCTCGCGGCTCGCCGGCGACGGGTACCTGCCGCGCCAGCTCAGGACCCGCGGGGACCGGCTGACCTTCAGCAACGGCATCCTCGCCCTCGGTCTGGGGGCGGCCGCCCTGATCATGCTCTTCCGCGCCGACGTCACCCAGCTGGTGCAGCTCTACATCGTCGGGGTGTTCGTCTCCTTCACCGCCAGCCAGCTCGGGCTGATCCGGCACTGGTCGCGCGACCTGCGCAGCACCGTGGACCGGCAGGAGCGGTGGCGGATGCGCAAGTCCCGCGCGATCAACACCGCCGGATTCCTGCTGACCGCCGCCGTCCTCGCCGTGATCCTCGTCACCAAGTTCGAATTCGGCGCGTGGATCGCCGTGCTCGCCATGGCGGTGCTGTTCGCGGTCATGCGCAGCATCAAGAGCCACTACGACGGCGTCGCGTCCGAGCTGGCGATCGACGACGCCGACAACCTGCGCGCCCTGCCGGCGCGGGTCCACGCTGTCCTGCTGGTCTCGCACGTGCGCAAGCCGGTGCTCCGCGCGCTGGCCTTTGCCCGCGCCTCCCGGCCCTCGAGGCTTGAGGCCGTCATCGTGGATGTGGACCCGGAGCAGACCCGGCGTACGCTGGAGGACTGGGAACGCCTTGAGCTGCCCGCCCCGATCACCGTCCTCGCCGCCCCGTACCGGGACACCATCACCCCGATCCTCGACTACATCTCCAGCATCCGCAGGGACTCCCCGCGCGACCTGGTCGTGGTGTACATCCCGGAGTATGTGGTGGGCAGGTGGTGGGAGCAGCTCGTGCACAACCAGACAGCCCTGCGGATCAAGGCCCGCCTCCACTTCGTCCCCGGCGTCATGGTGGCCAGCGTCCCGTGGCAGCTGGCATCCGCCCGGACCGACCAGGAATCGAAGATCTGAAGTGAACGAAATGACCATGGAAACCCGGACGGTCGACCTGACCATCGACCGCCCCGCCCACGGCGGGCACACCGTGGCCCGGCACGAGGGGCGGGTCGTGTTCGTGCGCCACGCCCTGCAGGGGGAGAGGGTCCGGGTCCGGCTCACCGAGCAGGACCCTGACGCCAGTTTCTGGCGCGGCGACACCGTGGAGGTCCTCGAGGCCTCACCCCACCGCGTCGCCCACCCATGGCCGCAGGCGGACGCGCTCGCGGCCGCCGCGCACGGCACCGCGCCGGTTGGCGGCGCGGAATTCGGCCACATCCGGCTCGAGGAACAGCGCCGCGTCAAGGCGCAGATCTTCGCCGAGCAGCTCACCCGGATCGCCCGCACCGAGCGGGAGGTGGAGGTTGAGGCCGCCCCCGGGGAAGCCCCCGACGGGCTCGGCTGGCGCACCCGCGTGGCCTTCGCCGTGACGCAGAACGGGCGCCTCGCGATGCACGTGCACCGCTCGGACACGCTCGTCCCGGTCTCGGCCATGCCGCTGGCGGTCGACGCCGTGACCGCCCTGCAGTTGTGGAGCCTTGACTTCAGCGGCATGCAGCGCGTCGACGTCGCCGTCGGCTCCGGCGGCGGGGACCCCCTCGTGCTGCTGGTCCCGTCACCGGGCACGCCGGCCCGCCGGGCCGGGGCCATCGCGGCGCAGGTCTCCGGGGCCTCCGTGGCGGTCCTGGACCCCGACACGGGCGCCCTGCACCGGATCAAGGGCCGGACCTGGCTGCAGGAGCAGGTGGGCCCGCACCCCTACCGGGTCACCGGTGCGGGGTTCTGGCAGATCCACCGCTCGGGGCCCGGCGTGCTGACCGGTGCGGTGCTGGAGGGGCTGCAGGTCGCCGAGGGCGAGCACGTCGCGGACCTCTACGCCGGCGCCGGGCTGTTCACCGTGCCGCTCGCCGCCGCCGTGGGCGCCACCGGCTCGGTGCTCTCGGTCGAAGGCTCGGCCGGCACGAGCCGGGACGCCCGCCGGAACCTCCACGGCCAGGACCAGGTGAACATCGTGCAGGGCCGCGTGGACAGGGTGCTGCACGGCCACGACCGCCGGCTCGACGTGGTCCTCCTCGACCCGCCGCGGGCCGGTGCCGGGAAGAAGGTCGTGGGCCAGATCATTGACGCCGCCCCCCGGCGGGTCGGCTACGTCTCCTGCGACCCGGCCTCCTTCGCCCGCGACCTCGGCCTCTTCCAGGCCCGGGGCTGGACCCTCGATGCGCTGCGGGTCTTCGACCTGTACCCGAACACGCACCACATGGAATCCTTCGCGCTGCTTTCCCCGCCGGCGGGTGCGTCCTGAGGAGCCGCGGCTAGACTCTGAGGCATCGGTTCCGGGCGCGGACCCCGCCCCGGACTCCATCGGTGGAAGGACTCGGCCATGGGCACTGCCAACAGCTTTGGCTCGAGGGGCGTCCTGGAGGTTTCCGGGACCTCGTATGAGATTTTCCGGTTGGGGGCGGTTCAGGGGTCTGAGCGGCTGCCGTTCAGCCTGAAGGTGTTGTTGGAG